>JAOTYQ010000013.1 GCA_029861725.1 Acidimicrobiia bacterium
ATCTCGGCCCGGAGGTCGTCGGGCACCTGCCACCCAGCGGCTGCGACGTTCTCGTCTAGCTCGGTCTCGTTGCGCATCCCGACCAGTGCCACCGTGACCGCCGAGTTGCCGAGAACCCAGCTGATCGCCATCTGGGCCAACGACTTGCCGTGCTCGGCGGCGAGGACCTTCAGCCGGTCGGCGACCCGCACCTCCCGCTCCATCCACTCGGGCAGGAACAGCGGCAGCCCGAAGGCGGTGCCCCGGCCCCGCCAGTCGTTGGCCGCGAAGCTCGTGTCGGCCATCATCGTTCCAGTCAGCAAGCCGAAACCGAGGCTGCCGTAGGACATGAAGCCAACGTCGTTGGACTCGCACCAGGGCAGGACCTCGGCCTCCATCCGCCGGTCGAAGAGGTTGTAGCCGACCTGATTGGCCGTGATCGCGCCGTGCTGCTGGCAGTTCTCCATCATCTCGACGTTGAAGTTGGACACGCCGTAGTAGCGGATCTTGCCGTCGGCCTTCAGCTTCTCGAGCGCCGACATCGTCTCGTCGATCGGGGTGTCGTGATCCGGCCAGTGGATCAACATCAGGTCGACAACGTCGGTGTCGAGCCGCTGGAGGCAGGTCTCGGTCCGCTCGATTACGTGTTGATAGGAGGAATCGGTGCCGGTCACCTTGGTGCCGTCGTAGGCGAAGCCGACCTTGGTGACGAGCACGATCTCGTCCCGCCGGTTGCCGATCGCCTTGGCGAGGAGCTCTTCGGAGTGGAAGGGGCCGTAGACCTCGGCCGTGTCGAAGAGGGTGATGCCTCGGTCGATGGCGGCGTTGACCGCTCTCGAGGCCTCGTCCACGTCGATGTCGCCGTACATCGTCGTGCTCATCTCCCAGGTGCCGAAGCCGATCGCCGAGGTCATGAGGTCGGTGGTCCCGAACCGTCGCTGTTCCATGCCCCGAACTTAGCTGGCGGCTCGCAGCGCCGACCTACCGCGACGGTGGCCAACCGGCGCGGCCGGCAACCCGGAGTGGGACTGGGTTGCCGACCATGGGCTGGCAGGTTGCATGCTGGGTCGATGGGCAACGACGGAGACACCGACATCGCCGCCATCGATTTCCGCTTTCGACCGGTGGGGGCGCGCAGCTGGACACGGGAGACGACCTACCACTACCTCCAGCGCATGAACCTCGAGCCGTGCCCGTCGTTCGAGGCCGAGTCGACCGAGCTGATGTTCGCAGAGATGGCCGAGGCCAGCATCGAGATCGGGGTGATCGGCGTTCCCGGGCCGACGTCCGATCGGGGGCTCGATCCGACGTCGGCCGACGCGATCGGCGAGATCGTCGCTCGACATCCCGACCGGTTCATCGGCTTCGGCTCGATGGAGCCGAGCGACGTCGATGCGGCGGTGGCCCGGATCGGCGAGCTGGCCGGCGCCGGGTTCCGGGGGATCACGATCGATCCGTCGACCGCGGTCACCAGCCGCCGCTTCGATGACCAGGCGCTGTATCCGCTCTTCGATGAGGCCGACCAGCGGGGCCTGGTGGTGACGACGACGATGAGCAGCTTGCTCGGCCCGTACATGGACGACTGCCGGCCCGAGTATGCCGATCGGGTCGCCACCGACTTCCCTAACCTCACCGTCGTCATCCAGCACGGTGGATGGCCCTACGTGCTGGAAGCGATCGGGGCGGCGTACAAGCAGCCGAACCTCTACCTCGTGGCCGGGCAGTACATGCACTACGGGTTCCCCGGTTCCGAGCACTACATCAGCGCACTGCGCCATCTGCTACAGGACCAGCTGCTGTTCGGCAGCGTGTACCCGAACTGCGGGCCGCTGACCGACCTTCGCCGCATCATCGCCTCGTGGGAGCTGTCGCCGGCCGTCGAGCAGAAGTATCTCCGCACCAACGCGGAACGGGTGCTCGACCTGTAACGGAGACAGGACTCCTGGCGGGAACGCCGCGAGGCACGGTTGTCGACTGGCGGACTGGGCTGCGTCCAGACCGGATCGGCTCGTTCGTCGGTACCTTGACAAGCCGTTGGCAGCGATGGGCGGACCACCCGACGCGACCGGCAGCGGCCTGGGACAAGGACAAGGACAAGGACAGGGACAAGGACAGGGACAAAGGAGTCAGACCATGACATTCGAGGGCTACAGCAGCGAGGCGTTCGACTTCCTCGAAGCGCTACCGAGCCGCGATCCCGACTGGTTCAAGGCCAACAAGTCCGAGTACCAGCGCCTGATCGTCGAGCCGACCAAGGCGCTGGTCGTCGACCTCGGCCAGGACCTCCAGGCCAAGGAGCCGAACATCGAAGCTCAACCGAAGACCAATGGATCGATCGCGCCGATCAACAACGATCTCCGGTTCTCGCCCGATGCCGCCCCGTACAGGGATCACCTGATGCTCCGCTTCTGGGAGGGCTCGCCGAAGAAGACCGCCCCGACGCTGATGGTGCACATCGGCACCGACAAGGTCGGGTTCGCCGCCGGCTTCGTGCCCGCCGATGTGGGCCGCTGGCGGGAAGTCGTCGACAGCGACGACGGCGAGGCCCTGGCCCGCGAGGTGGCCAAGCTGACCAAGGCCAAGAAGGCCGAGGTCTTCGGCCAGGAGCTGAAGAAGGTGCCGTCGCCGTATCCCGCCGATCATCCCCGGGCCGATCTGCTCCGGCACAAGGCGCTGCAGGTTCGCTGGATCGAGCCGATGCCGGCGTCGGTGTCGAAGCCGAGCTTCGTCGGGTGGGTCGGGAAGCGGCTCGACGCCGCCCTTCCGCTCCACCGAGTGCTGGTATCGGCCTTCGGCTGAGCGGCGCCGGGGCTCGGTGCCGTTCCGAGTAGGTGCACCCGTTGGAGACTGTCCGGCAGGCGGCCCTCGTCAGGTCGGCTCGCCCAGGCGGATCAACGTCGTCCCGGCCCGATTGAGCGGCACGTCGATGCCGTGGCGATCGGCGAGGTCGACAACGACCTTGTTACGGGCCTCCCACTCGGTCGGCAACCCTGCGGCCCGGTCGAGGGCGATCGACGAGCGGTGATCGGGCGCTCCGGTCACGATCCGCTTGACGATCGTCTCGGCGATGTCGTCCGGGAGGTCTGCCCCCTCGGCCCGGCCGACCGCAGCCGCCTCGTCGATCAGGGCTCGCACCAGATCCCCTGCGTCGGGCTCGGCGATGACCCCGTTCGGGGCACCGCCGAGCACGCCGATGATCCCGAGCGATGAGTTGATCAGGAGCTTGGTCCAAGAGTGGGTGACGAAGTCGTCGACCTGGCGAACAGGGAGAAACGAGCCGGCCAGGGCTCGGGCGACCCTCGCCCCGGCCTCGTCGGCGGGCACGACCAGCGACGGCCGACCGCCAGAGGTGACGACACCGGGCTCCTCGCGTTCGGCCGGCAGGTTGACCACCACGGGGGCGATGGCCTCCGGGGCGACGTAGCGGCTGAGCCGCTCTCGCTGGTCGATGCCGTTCTGGAGCGCGGCCAGCACGGAGTCCGGCCCGCACAACGCCTCGATCCAGGCCGCCGCCCCGTCGCTCTGGTGGACCTTGGTGGCGAGAAAGACCACGTCGGCCGGTCCGTTCGCCTGGCGAGGATCGGTGAGGACGTCGACCTCGTGCACGAGCTCTCGGCCGCCAAATCGGTGCACGACCCGATCGAAGGAAGCCCGGGCGGCAACGGTGGGACGGCGACCGGCATCGTGCAGTGCCGAGATGGCGACGAGACCGATCGCGCCGGGCCCGATGACCGCCGCCGTCAGGTCGTCGCCGATCGACTGGGAGCTCATGGCCGGGCGTGGGAAGGGCTGGTCACGGCGTTCCATTGCACCCCATCCGACCCGTGACGACGAAATCGACCGGCCGGCGGGACTCGCGGCGCAATGCGACGACGGGCAGCCGGGCGACTACGTTCGACCGGATGGATCTAGGCATCAGTGGCAGGACAGCAGCGGTGGCCGCCAGCTCGGCCGGCCTCGGCTTGGGTGCGGCAAAGGCCCTGGCCGAGGAAGGGGTTCGAGTCGCGATCTCGGGCCGCGACCCGGAGCGGCTGGCCAAGGCGGCGGCCGACATCGGCGGTGACGTGATCGCCATCGAGGCCGACGTCTCGAAGCCGGACGGCGGCCGGGGCTTCGTCGAAGCCGCCATCGCCCAGCTCGGACAGGTCGACATCCTCGTCACCAACGCCGGCGGACCGCCGCCCGGCACGTTCGCCAGTACCGAGCCCGCCGCCTACCAGGACGCGATCGATATGAACCTGCTGTCGATGATCGAGATGTGCCGGGTGGCCATCCCGCCGATGCAGGAGCGGAAGTGGGGCCGGGTCTGTGCAATCACCAGCGTCGGGGTCAAACAGCCGATCGAGTACTTGATGGCGTCGTCGGTGGCCCGCGCCGGCTACACGAGCTTTCTGAAGATCACCGCAACGGAGGTGGCCGCCGACGGCGTGACGGTCAACTCCTGTCAGCCCGGCACCCACTGGACCGATCGGGTAGCCAAGATCGTGCCCGACGAGGCCACCGCGGCCAAGGCCGTCCCGGCCAAGATCACCGGTGACCCGTACCAGTTCGGCCAGGCCGTCGCCTTCCTCTGCTCCGAGCAGGCCCGGTTCATCACCGGGACCGGGCTCCTGGTCGACGGCGGCCAGACCTCGGGCCTGCTCGGCTGACGCCACCAGCGAAATTGCGTGAGTTGACCGCACGACATGCAGCCAACTCACGCAAGAACGAGTGAAGGGGGTACCCATGACCGAGATGACCGGCGGCGAGGCCGTCGCCCGCACGCTCGAGGCGATGGGGGTGACGAAGGTCTTCAGCATCGTCAGCGTTCACAACCTGCCGACCTACCAGGCGTTGGCCGCGTCCGACCAGATCGATGTCGTCGCCTGCCGCCACGAGCAGTTCGCCGTGCACGCTGCCGACGGTTACGCCCGGGCCTCCGGACACCTCGGGGTTGCGCTGGCCTCGACCGGGCCCGGAACGACCAACGCGATGAGCGGCGTCTACGAGGCGAGCTATGGCTCTTCCCCGGTGCTGCTCATCACCGGGCAGGGCGAGTCGAGCTACTACGGCAAGGGGAAGGGCTTCGTCCACGAGCACGAGACCCAGCTCGACATGCTCCGCACGGTGACCCGCCGGTCCGAGACGATCTGGCGGACCGAGGACATCAGCCGCATGATCGCCTCCGTCGCCGACGACGCCCGCCGGGGGCGGCCTCAGGCCTGCGCCGTCGAGATCCCCATCGACCAGCAGTACCGGCGGGCCGAAGTCGAGATCCACGGCCGTGAGACCGTCGACAGGGTCGCGATCGACGCCGACGCTCTGGCCGCTGCGGTCGAGCTGATCGACGGGGCCGAGCGGCCGCTCATCTGGGCCGGCGGTGGGGTCATCGCCGCCGATGCGTCAGCCGAGCTGCTGGCGCTCGCCACCAAGCTCGGCGCCCCGGTCGTCACCACGATCGAGGGCCGGGGCTCGATCCCGGAGGATCACGAGCTGGCGCTCGGACCGAGGACCGAGCGACCCGACATCGCCGACATCATCGCCGAGGCCGACGTGGTCCTCGCAGTCGGCACCCGGTTCCAGAACTACTCGACCCGCATGTGGAAGCTCGCCATCCCGGGCTCGATCATCCACCTCGACGCCGATCAGACCGTGATCGGTCGGAACTACCAGCCAGCCGTCGCCGTGCTCGGCGACGCCAAGGACGGTCTCGCTCGGCTCGTCGACGCGGTCGAGGAGCGGCAACCCGACTCGGGATTCCTCGAGCGCTCGGCGAAGTCGGTCGTGTCCGACCTGGAGCGATCCGACGGCGAGATCGGCCCGGACCACCGAGCCATCGCCGCCGCCATACGCCGCCTCCTGCCCCGAGACGGGCTCGTCGTTCGCGACAACACGGTGCCCAACTACCTCTGGGGCAACCGGGTGCTGCCGATCCTCGAGCCCCGCACCTCGATCCGGCCGTCGTCCGGCTCGATCGGTCCCGGCATCGGCCTGGCCGTCGGCGCCGCTGCCGGGTCGGGGAAGCGCACCCTGCTCATGGTCGGCGACGGCGGCTTCCAGCTCGGTATCGGCGAGCTGGCGACGATCGCCCAGTACCAGTTGCCGATCGTGATCTGCGTGTTCACCGACGGCGGTTATGGGGTGCTCCGGGTCATCGAGGACAACGTGATGGGCGAGCGGTTCGGGGTCGACCTCCATACGCCGGCGTTCACCACGATCGCCGAGGGCATGGGCATCCCGGCCGAGTCGGTCGAAGGCGTCACGACGTTCGAGGCCGCCTTCGCCGCCGCCGTCGAGCGGCCAGGTCCGACGTTGCTCGATATCGACTTGACGGCGCTCGCTCCCCTGTCGTTCCCGATCCCAGCCCACCAGCGACGAAGCTGACCGAGCGGACGACCGAGCGGACGAGTTCGAGCGCGCTGCGGGCGGGGCTGTCGTAGTGTCCTCGCATGGAACCCGACGACATCGCAAACCTCGTCTGGACCGACACACCGGCGATCTCGCCCGACGAGCGCCATGTCGCCTATGTCGTCCGGTGGATCGACGGTGACGCCGAGGAGTACCACAGCCGGGTCTGGGTGACACCCACCGACGGCTCCACCCGGCCCCGGCCGCTGACCTCCGGCCGCAACAAGGAAGCCAACCCCTGCTGGGCCCCCGACGGAGCGACGCTCGCGTTCACCGCCCAGGTCCCGGGCCCAGACGACGACCCCGAGCAGTCGATCCAGCTGCTCCCCTTCGACGGTCCCGGCGAGGCAGCCGTGCTCGTGTCGGGCCCCGAGGGCTTCGAGAGCCTCACCTTCTCGCCCGACGGGCGGTGGTTGGCCTACGTGACCCGGACCCGCAGCGCCGACTACGAGATCACCGAGGCCAAGAAACGCCCGCCCCGCAAGATCGAGGGCATGCTGGCCACGCTCAACGGTGAAGGCTTCATCACCGACCGGCCCGAGCACACCTATGTGCTCCCGACCAACGGCTCCTCTGGGCCGATCAACCTCACACCGGGCTCGGCGGCCAACGTGCAGCCGGCCTGGTTCCCGGACAGCAAGCGGCTGGCGGTTGGTGTCGACCCGTTCGGCGTCGACCTCTCGACCCACGTCGAGATCGTCTCGGTCTCCGGTGAGGACGACCCCGTCGTCGTCACCACCACCCCCGGGGCCTACGCCCACCCCTCGCCCGCCCCGGACGGATCCCGGATCGCCTTGCTCGGATACGACGACCCCCGGGTGTATCCCGACAACGACCACGTCGGGTTGGTCGGCATCGAACAGCCTCAGCGACCCCGCTGGCTGACCACCGCTCTCGATCGCACGTGGTCGCCGTTCCCCGGCGGGCAGAGACCGGTCTGGATCGATGACCAGGCGCTGGTCGCCGGTGTCGAGGATCGCGGCAATGTCCACCTCTACGCCGTCGGGCCTGACCGCGACCCGCGACTCCTGGTCGGCGGTGAGCGAATGATCACCTCCTGGGACGCCGTCGGCGGCGCGATCGCCTTCACCGCCTCGACATCCTCCGAGCCGGCCGAGCTGTTCGTGCTCGTCGACGGCGAGGAGCGCTGCCTGACCGACCACAGCGACGCCCTCCAGGCTCGGGTGCGGCCCCGTCCAGCCGAGCGCTTCACCGCGGTGTCGGGAGCCGGCGACGATGCTGTCGAAGTCGACGCCTGGATCCTCACGCCCCACGACTTCGATCCAGCCGGAACGTATCCGATGCTGCTCAACATCCACGGCGGGCCCTTCACCCAATACGGCAACACGTTCTTCGACGAGGCTCAGCTCCAGTGCGGCGCCGGCTTCGTCGTCGTGCTCTCGAACCCTCGGGGCGGCTCGGGCCGTCACAACGCCTGGGGCCAGTCGATCATCGGCCCGAAGCACCCGATCGTTCCCGGCAGCGGATGGGGCTCGGTCGACTTCGACGACATCCTGGCCGTGACCGATGCTGCGCTCGACCAGTTCCCGTTCATCGACCCAGACCGCGTCGGCGTGCTCGGCGGGTCCTACGGCGGCTACCTGACGACCTGGGCGGCGACCCACAGCGACCGCTTCGCCGCCGCCTGCTCGGAGCGGGCGGCCAACAACCTGCTCAGCCTCGAGTACGGGTCCGATGCCGCCGGGTTCTTCAGGACCGAGGTCGGAACGACGTTCCTGGACGACCCGGCGGAATATCTGCGCATGTCACCGATCACCTACGTGGAGAACCTCGACACGCCGTTGCTGATCCTCCACAGCGACGACGACCTCCGGTGCCCGGTCGACCAGGCGACCCAGCTCTACGTCGCGTGCCTGCTACTCGACAAGCCGGACGTCGAGTTCTACCGGTTCCCGGGCGAGAGCCACGAACTGACACGGTCGGGATCGCCGACCCACCGCAAGCAGCGCATCGAGCTCATCCTCGAATTCTTCCATCGTCACCTCCAGCCTTCGCCCCAGGGTCCCAGGGAGGGATAGCGCCCGGCGGCGGCCGAGCCCGGACGGGGCCGCCAGGGCTCAAACGTGGTGTCGGGCTGCCGATCGGAACCGGATGGGCCGACGACCGAGCGCCACGATCTCCCAACGGGTCGTCGGGCTCCGGCTGAGCGCACTCGTGCTCGTCATCGGTCTGCTCGTGACGTCCACAGCCGCTGCTACCCGCACGGCCGCCCTTCGTCGCGAGCGGGACCTGCTGTTCGAGGCCGAAGCGGCCAGCGTCCAGCAGGCGATCGTCACCGCCGCCGAGCGCCGGGTCGAGGAGTTTCGGTCGGGCGTGAACTTCCTCGCCGCCACCCACCCGGGCCCGATCGAGGAGTACGAGCAGTTCTTTCGCCGCGAGCTTGGGAGACTCGAGGAGGACGAGCCCGGCGTCCTCCTCCTCGAGGAAGTGTCGACCGTCGAGTTCGACCGCCTCACCGAGCGCGAGCGTCGCCTCGGATCACCGGACTTCGAGATCACATCGTTCCCGAACCCGTCCGTTCGGAGGCTGATCATCACTCGCACGGTCCAGGACATCGACGCGTTCGGGCTCCGGTTGCGTGGCCTCGACACGACGATCGTCCGCGACACCGTGCTGCCGACCGGCTTCACCAATGAGGACTTCGAGCTCAATGTCGTCGAGTCGAACCAGCTGCTGGCGTTCGCTGGTCAGACCAGCGACTTGACCAGACTGGACGACCTGACCGCAGTGCTCATCGCCGGCGTCGTCGATCGCGACGGTCGGTTCCTCGGCTACGCGGTACGCTTCGACTCGCTCGACACCTACCTCGGTGTGCTCGACGACACCACGTCGAGCGATCTGAACGTCGAGCTCTGGACCGAGGGCATCGACCGCCCGATCGGGCGGCGCCTCAGCCCGAACGCCGGGCGGCTGGCCACTGCAGAGCTCAGCGCCCGACGGAACGTCGAGACGGCCTCGTTGCAGTGGAGCATCAACGTCTGGGCCAACGACGATTTCGGCCCCGATGCCCGGCTGCTGGCCCAGACCGAGATCTGGGTCGCCGGCCTCACCGTCACGGTCATGCTCGCCCTCGGGGTCAGCTGGCGGGACCGAACGAACCGGGAGCTCGACTCGGCCCACAGCGAGCTCGCCCGAGCCCGAGCGATGGCCGCCACCGACTCGCTCACCGGTCTGCTGAATCGGGCGGGGTTGATCGACGCAGCCCGCGGGGTCGACCTCGACCTGCCTGCCGCGCTGTTCTTCGTCGACCTCGACGGGTTCAAGTCGGTCAACGACGAGAGCGGTCACGAGCGGGGCGACCAGGTGCTGATCGAGGTCGCCGGCCGGCTCCTCGCCATCTTCCGCCGCGACGACCTGGTCGGTCGGCTCGGTGGCGACGAGTTCGTGATCTTCACCATCGACGCCGCCGGGCCCGGGCACATCGACCGAGTCTCCGAGCGAATCACGACGGCGATCTCGGAGATCGACCCCAGGATCACGGCGAGCCTCGGCGTCGCCACCAGGGGTCGGGGCGACGGCACCGACGTGAAGGCCCTGCTGCGGGCGGCGGACGAAGCGATGTACGAGGCCAAGCGAGCAGGCGGTGACCGCCACGCCCGACGGCCGGTCGGCTAGCAGCCGACCGGCCTCACACCGGCCCGATGTGCGGATCGCTCAGCGGGGTATCGTCCCGGCCTGGAAGCGGTCGAGGCAGCCGGCATCGAGCGGTTCGAGCGGTGCGAAGTCCCGGGCGGCGTAGTACTCCGGTCGCTCGAACGACAGGCCGCAGTTGTCGATCGGGCAGACGTTGACGTACAACAGCAGCCGACGCAGCGGGCTGATGTTGACCGAGGATCCGTGCACGACGGTCATGTCCATGAACAGCACCGAGCCAGCGGTGGCGGTGATCGTCTCGAGCCCGTAGCGGTCGACGAGCTCGGCCATCGTGTCGTCGGTGATGTCGTAGCGGTAGCGAGCGACCTCGGCGTGATCGGGCGCGGTCGGATCGATCGCGGCGGTGGAGACCAGACCCTCGCGCTGCGAGCCCGGCACCGCGAGCAGCGGTGCATTGACGGCGGTCACGTCGTCGCAGAAGACCGCGATCATGATTCCCCTCGGATCGGGGACGCCGTCCACCCGGTGGTAGGTCCCGAAGTCCTGGTGCCAGGCGACGATCGAGCCATTGGTCTGCTTCATGTTGATTCTGGACTGATGGACGTAGATGTCGTTGGCCAGGAGTTGGCGGCTCGGCTTCACCAGGCCCGGATGGCGGGTGAGTGTGGCCAACCGCTCGTCGAACAGGTGCATGCCCCAGCAGACGTGGGGAGATCCGTCGGCCTCTCGACCCACCTCGGGCCCGGGCCGCTCCAGCACCTCGAGCGCGGCCTCGGTAACGACGGCGACCTCGGCCTCGCCGAGGGAGTCGGGCACGACCACCCAGCCCTTCGTGCGGTACGCGGCCACCTGCTCGGTGCTGAGCTGCATTTCGTCACTCCTTTCGCAGCTGGCTCAAGCCCGTGGCCAAGGCCGACGTCATGAGACCGATGTCGTAGCTGTAGCTGATCATCCGGAAGCCTCTCGCCATCCAATCTCGTCCGATCTCGACCGAGCCGGCGAGGCAGGCCGCAGCCTTTCCGTGCTGCTCGCATGCGCCGAGGATCGCGTCGATCCCGGCTTGCATGTCCGGGTGATCGGTCTGGCCGGGGACACCGAGCGACAACGACAGGTCGCCGTGGCCCAGATGGGCGACGTCGACACCGGGGACCGACATGATCTCCTCGGCGTTGGCCACCCCCTGGGCCGTCTCGATCAGGACGCAGACCATCGTCCGGTCGTGGGCCCCGGCGATGATCTCGGGAACGTCCGGGGCCCGGTAGTCGTCGTGAGCGCCACCGAACATGGCTCCTCGCCGCCCCTCGGGTGGGTACCGGGTCCACCGGACGAGCTCCTCGGCCTGTTCGGCTGTCTCGCACATCTGGAACAGCAGGCCCATTGCGCCGAGGTCGAGGAGGCGGGCCGCGTACTGGTAGGTCGTGTCGGGCGGGCGGACCAGCGGCACGAGCCCCAGGCCTCGGCAGAGTGCGAGTTGGGTCTTGATCTCGGCCATCGTGAAGCCGCTGTGCTCCATGTCGTAGAACACGAACTGGGCGCCGGCGTTGGCCAGGATCTGCGGGAGGCCAGGGCTGGCGAACTCGAAGATCATCGTGCCGAACGCGGTCCCACCCCCGACCAGCGCGTCCTTCACCGGGTTCGGTCGCATCGCCTGTCGCTCGCCGTCGGCTGGTGGCTGCATCGGAGAAGTATTCCAGATGGGCGCAGCCGGACCCAAGGCTCACAAGCTTCCCGGGCGAAGCCGATGGAGGGCGGTGACAACTCTCAACCCGAACGCGCTCGCCAGCGTCAAACGACGCGACTCCGACGGTGGCGATCGCCGTCTCGTCTCGATCACGGCACCGTCGGTCGACGTCGCCCTCGCGGAGGTCGACCGCCTGGCCGGCGAGTCCTGGTGCCTGGGGCTCGTCTTCGCCCGCTCGGCCCAAGCCCTCCAACGGGCGGGCGACCACTTGGGCCAGGCGCTGGCCGGTATCGAGATCGCCGGTTGCACGAGCGCCGGCATCCTCGACCGGGAGGCCAACGTGGCGGCCGAGGTGCAGATCACCCTGTTCGGCGGGTCCGGGTTGGCGTCGGCCGTGGCCCGTGCCTCCCTCGAGCAGGGATCGAGCCGGGCCGCCGGCTCGGCCGCAGCCGAGGCTGTCGATCGGCTCGGCGGCCGGTACGACCAGACAGTCCTGATCCTGCTCGTCGACGGCCTCGTCGGCGACACCAACGACGTCGTTCGCGGTGCTTACGAAACGGTCGGTGCGTCGGTGCCGATCGTCGGTGGCTGCGCCGGCGACGATCTCGCAATGGTCGCCACCCACCAGCTGGCCGGCAACCAGCTCGGAACGAGCGGCGTCGTCGGGATCGCCCTCTCGTCGTCGGCCTCGTTCGGGATCGGCGTCAACCACGGGTGGTCCCCGCTCGGACAGCCGATGACGGTGACCGCGGCAGAGGGGACCTCGATCCTCACCCTCGACGATCGACCCGCGCTCGACGTGTATCTCGAAGCGATCGGCGGCGATGACGGCAACCTCACGAATTCGGGCCTCGCCGTGCGCTGCCAGACGAGGCCGTTCGGCCTGCAGTCCCGGGGGACCTATCACGTTCGGTTCGTGCGCGGCGGCGACTTGGAGCGCCGTTCGATCGAGTTCCTCGTTGCGATTCCCGAAGGCGAGACGGTCACCCTCATGCAGGGTGACGCCGAGTCGGTGATCGGCGCTGCCGGTACGGCGGTGGCCCAGGCACTGACCGAGATCGAAGGCCCGCCGCTCGGGATCCTGGCGTTCGACTGCGTAGCCTGCCGCGGCGTGATCGGCGACGAGTGCGTACCGACCGAGGTCAACGAGGTCACGAGCCACCTGGCTGACGACTCGATCCTGAGCGGCCTCTACACCTACGGTGAGATCGCACGCCGGGGCGGCGCCCTCGGCTTCCACAACCAGACGATGGTGGTGCTGGCGATCAGCTGAGGCGATGACCGACCGGCACTCCCCCGCTCTGGCGCTCATCGGGCTCCTCGACGTCTTCGGCCTCGAGAGTGCTGGGGACGTGCGGCAACGAGTGGTCGACACTGCCGCCGAGACCCTCGAGGCGGAGCTGGTCGGCATCGCGTGCGGTCGCGAGCTGATCAAGGCGACCGGGATCGGCGGCGACGTCGACACGCTCGAGCAGTTCCTGGCGGCGGCGGGGGCCGAGGCTGACCAAGCCGACTTCGGCCGGTTGGGGCGCCTACATGTCGCATCGCTGCCGATCGATGACCGCCAGCCAACCCACTTCGTCGTCGCTCGGAGCGGCGGACCGTTCGACCACGAGGAGATCCGGCTGTGCCGAGCCATGGTCCGGGTGATGCGGCTCGCCGTGCGGACGATCACCGCGTTCGACGAGCAGCGAGCAGTGGCCAAGCAGCTCGCCGACGAGGTCGCTCTCAACCAGGCGCTCAATACGGCGCTCCAAGCTCGCCACGGCGACCTGATGAGCCGGATGCTCGACATTCAGGAGAAGTTGTCATCATCGCCCGGGTCGGTGCTGTCGGCCATCTTCGATCAGGCCGAGGCCCTCTTCGACGGCGCCGTCATGGCCATGCACCTGCAGCGCAGTGACCGCCGGTTCGAGCTGCAGCACGTGACTGCGAACGCCTCGGACGACCTCGCCGCCGCGCTGGCGCTGATCGACGGCGACGACCCCTTCCTGAGCCGAGCGGTGTCGGTCGACCGTACGGTCCTGTCGACCGAGATCGATGATGGGTGGTGCCCGGGCGGCGAGGCCGCGGTCCGGGTGGCCGGGGCGATGACGGTACCGATCCATCGACGCCGTCAAGCGGTTGGAACGATCACGCTGCTCTCGACGACCGACGAGCGGGAGTTGAGCATCGCCGACCAGGAGACCGTACTGCTCCTGGCCGGGTACGCGTCCGTCGCCGTCAGCGATGCCCGCATCATCGTCGAGCGGGAGGAGGCGCTGGCCGAAGCCGAGTGGCAGGCTACCCACGATCCCCTGACCGGCCTCGCCAACCGCAGGCTGGTGCTCGACTCGATCGCCGCCCGCCTCGACCGGGGGCAGGACGTCGCCGTGCTGTACATCGACGTCGACCGGTTCAAATCGGTCAACGACCTCTATGGGCACCAGGTCGGCGACGAGTTCATCATCGCCGTCGCTCAGCGGTTGCGGACGGCGGTCCGGCCCCACGACCTCGCCGGCCGACTGGCCGGCGACGAGTTCATCGTCGTGCTCGACCTCGACCGCACCGGCAAGGACGGGGCGAGGGCGATGGCCGAGCGCCTCCGATCCGAGCTGAATCAGACGATCGAGCTCAACGGCAGGGCCCTGTCGCTCACGATCAGTGTCGGGCTGGCAACGAGCGAGGGACTGAGCGACGCCGGGGACGTGATCAACGCCGCCGACGTTGCCATGTACAAGGCCAAGTCGGGTGGTCGGAACCAGACCGGATCGTTTGACGGGGAGCTGCAGCGCCAGATCCGGCGGCGAGCGATCATCGCCGAGGGCCTCGAGGGCGCCATCGCCACCGGGGCCGGGCTCAGCCTCGTGTACCAACCGATCGTCGAGATCGTGACGGGTGAGGTGCAGGGACACGAGTCGCTGCTGCGCTACGTCGACCCGGTCCTCGGCGCGGTCCCGCCCGACGAGTTCATCCCCCTGGCCGAGGAGCTGGGCATCATCTGTCGAATCGACGACTGGGTGCTCGACACCGCGCTGCGGGAGGCGACGGGAGCGGCGAACCGAACGAGACTCTCGGTCAACGTCTCGCCGGCGTGGCTGGCCGACCCGGCCGTCGTCGACAAGGCGGTGACGACCGCAGCCCGCCACCGGTTCCCACTGCACAGGTTGACGGTGGAGGTCACGGAGCGAGCGGCGATGTCGGACACCGTCCCGGCTGCGCTGGCCCAGCTGCGGGCAATCGGGGTGCGGATCCTGCTCGACGACTTCGGCACCGGGTACTCCTCGCTCGCCTACGTCCGGACGCTCGAGATCGACGGGATCAAGATCGACAAGGGCTTCCTCGACGGGGTCGAGAACGACCGCCACAGCGCGGCGATCCTGGAGGCGGTGGTCACCCTGACCGATCGGCTCGGAGCGCAGGCGATCGCCGAGGGGGTGGAGAGCGGGTCGCAAGCCGCCCTGCTTCTCTCGCTCGGCTGCCGGTTGGCGCAGGGCTTCTTCTTCGGCCGGCCCGTGGTCGCCGACGAGGCCTTCGCCCGCCTAATTGCGTGAGAACGGCTGTACCGGCAGGGTTGGTGGCCTCTAGGTTGCACGTCACCGATCGCACGACACCGAGGGGGGCACGCAACATGGCCGCAGTCGACTACGAGGTGACCGACGGGGTGGCGGTCGTGACGCTGAACCGGCCCGAGGCCCGCAACGCGATGAGCCCGGAGGTGCTGTGCCGCCTGTACGACGCGTGGCAGGAGGTGAAGAGCGACGACGCCGTGCGGGTGGCGGTGCTGACCGGGACCGGCGACAAGGCCTTCTGCGCCGGCGCCGACCTCGGACGCCTGATCCCGCTGATGTCGAAGACCCGGGAGCCGGAGGACGAGTGGGACCACCGGCTCGTGGCGAACGAGGACGATCTCTCCAATGTGGCGTCGCTTCGCATCCACGACCTCGACAAGCCGATCATCGCTGCCTGCAACGGGCACGCCATCGCCGGGGGAATGGAGTTGGTCCAGGGCACCGACATCCGCATCGCCGCCGAGGGTGCACTGTTCGGCGTGCAGGAGGTGAAGTGGGCGCTGTTCCCCGCCGGCGGGTCGACGGTGCGCCTCCCCGCCCAGCTGCCGTACGCGTTCGCGATGGAGCTGCTGTTGACCGGTCAGCTCATCGACGCCCAGCGGGCCCACGAGCTCGGTTTCATCAACCACGTCGTGCCGGCCACCGACGTCATGCCAAGAGCGATGGAGATCGCCGCCACGATCGCCGCCAACGGGCCGCTCGCCGTTCGGGCGATCAAGCGCGCCGCACGGGCGTTGCTCGGTGTGCCCGAGGAGGAGGCGATGCGCAGCGAGAGCCGGTTCGCCGCCCCGGTGTTCGCCTCCCGCGATGCTGTCGAGGGTCCGAGGGCCTTTCTCGAGAAGCGCAGCCCGACCTACGAGGGCCGCTGACGACACGGCCTGGCATCGCGGTGAGCGGGTCCGGCCCCCCTTTCGCCGGACCCGCCCATCGGCCCCACCACGGACTCGACCGCTCATACCGCGCGCGTCTCCTCGAGGTGACCACGACTGCTCTGGCCCAACTCGGAGCAGCTCGAGCCACACGCTCGGATCATCCGCACCACGATCGAGATTACTCAATCGACGACAATCATGCAGTACTACCGACAATCGATTGAGCTGGCGCTCCTCCATCCAGCCTGGTCTCTAGGAGTTGGGGGTGGCCACGGACGCCGCCGGTGGCTCGCTGTAGGCCACCTCGAAGCGCTCGAACGCGACGTCGATGTCCGGGTGGAACGGGATGCCCAGGGCGGCGTGGTAGCGCTCGAAGAACTCGGTGTGGGCTCGCAGCCAGTAGTCCCGGCTCCGGTCGCCCTCGCCCTCGTCCCAGGCGAATGCATCATCGACCGACGACAGCGGCCCGATCCGGACCTCGGTGGCCCTGATCACGGCCCGGGGCGCACCGCGGCCGTCGGCCGCGATCCACTCGTCGCCGGCGTTCGGCACGCCGGTGCCGTCGGCCTCGTAGGACCCGATGCTGCCGGCGGTCGCTCGTTTGGGGCCGTTGATCACCAGGTCGATCAACTCGTCGGCGAGCTCGACGCTGTCACCGAAGCAGTCGAAGGCGGTGTAGATCGACCGGCGAGGGTCGCGATCGGTCGACGCGCAATACCGGGCCCAGAACGCATCGGCCTGGGCCCGGTCGAGCTCGGGCAGAGCGGTCAGATCAGCCTCGGCCGTGGCGGAGCAGCTTGCCCGGCGTTGCGCCGGTGCAGTCACCGTCGGCGAAGGTCTCGACGCCGTTGACGAAGATGTGCCTGTAGCCCTTGGCGTGCTGGACCCGGCGCCACTCGCCACCGGGCAGGTCGTAGACCGCCTCGCCCACCCACTCGGGATCGATCGCCAGCTCGTCGAGGTCGTAGACGATGATGTCGGCCGGGGCACCCTCGCGGAGCATGCCTCGGTCCTTGAAGCCGGCAGCGTGAGCGGCCAGCGTCGAGCCCCGGAAATGGGCCTCCTCCAGGGTCATCGCCTCGGTCTCCCGAACCATCCAGGTCAGCAGATCGGTCGTCCACGCCCCGCCGGTGAAGAACTTGGTGTGGGCGCCACCGTCAGACACGCCCGGGATCGTGTAGGGCGACTCGGTGATGGCACCGGCCATGTGCTCGACGTTGAACTCGGGCCCCCGGCCGAGGAACTCCGCCTTCAGGTCGGTCTCCAACGACAGGTCGAGCATCACGTCGACGTAGTGCTTGCCCTCCTCCTCGGCGATGGCGCCGAGGCTCTTGCCCACGTAGGACTGGAGGCCCTCGCGACGGGCGACACCCTGGACGACGAGCTTGTGGGCCGGTCCGCCAACCGCCACCTGAGTCTGGGTGAACAGCGTGTTGGCTGCGTCCTGCTCGGCCTTGATCCGCTCCCGCAGCGCCGGGTCGGCCATCTTCTGCATCTTCTCCTCGAGCGTGCCGGTGGTCGCCTCCCTCCAGGCGGGGCTGGAGTCGTAGAGGTTCCACTCGTCGAGGGAGAACACGAACCCGGTGCGGATCGTCGCTGCCTGGCCGTAGATCGGCAGCCCTTCGGCCTGGGCCTCGGCGATCCAGTCGAGCCGGTCGCGATGGGTCCGGGGATTGCGCTGCGAAACCGGCACCACGTTGTCGATGATCGGGCGGCGGGCGATGTCGGCCAGCTGCCGCTTGAACGCCAGGTCGTCGGGATCGTTGGGATCGGCGCTCGTCGCCTGGGTGAGCTGGATGAAGCCCTCATCCCGCTCGGCCAGCACCTCGGCCAGGCAGAAGATGTCGTCGTCGATCATCGTGTCGGTCACCATCGGCGTGCCGTCGAAGTCGGCCTGGGTCGAGTTCGGTCCGAGCCGCTGGATCGAGAAGCCACAGAGCCCGGCGTCCATACCCTCGTGCAGGAGCCGCTGCATCTCCTTCTGTTCGGCGTTGGTTGCCGGCCGGCTCTTGGCCGCCTCCAGGCCCATCACGTAGATCATCAGCGACGCCGTCGGCATGTACTGCAGGCAGTTGACGCCCTTCGGCGCCCGGTCGAGGCTGTCGAGGTACTCGGGAATGGTCTCCCAGTCCCAGTGGGGCAGCATGCCCTCCTCCATCGCCGCCAGGGGGATCGCCTCGGTCCGGACCATCGTCAGCATCGAGCGCTCACGGAAGTCGGGCTTGCACGGGGCGAAGCCGAACCCGCAGTTGCCGAGCACCACCGATGTGACACCGTGCCAGCTCGAGATCGAGCAGTAGGGGTCCCAGCGGATCTGGGCGTCGTAGTGGGTGTGCAAGTCGATGAAGCCTGGGGCGACGATGCAGCCGTCGGCATCGACCACCTGGTCCGACACACCGGTGGCCCGCCCCCCGATCTTGGCGATCCGGCCGTCCTTGATCCACAGGTCCCCCCGGAATCGCGGCACGCGTGTGCCGTCGACGATCGTGCCGTTCTTGATGTGGACGTCGTAGCCGTCGGCCGCTGGTTTGCTGCCCATCGATTGACTCCTTGCCTTGGCGTGTGGTCGCGGGAGCTGGCCGAGATGTCCCCGTCGCGGCAGCGTCTCGCTCTTTGGGGTAAAGCCTACGATGCGGGCTGGTCGCGTAGCCAGACGACCGACGGGCCGCCGGGCCGCGCCCCTGCAGGACTGGACAACCACCGGCGGCCTGATTCAATCTCGCCTCGGTACTGCGGCCCGCGACGACGGGCTCGCCGAGGATGCCGGGAGTGACCATGGGACTGCCAACTCGAGTGCTCGTCGCCAACCGCGGGGAGATCGCGATCCGGATCGCCCGGGCGGCCTCGGCGCTTGGCATCGAGTCGGTTGCGGTGTACGCCCCGGCCGACGCCCACTCGCTGCATACCCGGATCGCCAGCGAGTCCTGCCAACTCGGCGACGGCGACCCGATCACCGCCTACCTCGACATCGACGCGCTGGTGGCGATCGCCTCGGAGGCGGGTTGCGACAGCGTGCATCCGGGGTACGGGTTCCTATCGGAGAACGCCGAGTTCGCCGAGGCCTGCGCCGCTGCCGGACTCACGTTCATCGGTCCAGCACCGGCCGCCCTGCGTCTCTTCGGTGACAAGCTCGCCGCCCGGGCGCTGGCCCACGATCTTCGGATCCCGACCGTGCCGGGCAGCAGCTCACCGCTGACCGATGCCGACGAGGCAGCTCGGGTAGCGGAGGAGGTCGGCTACCCGGTCATGGTCAAGGCGGCAGCCGGCGGGGGTGGTCGGGGGATGCGGCGGGTCGCGGAGCCGGCGGCGCTGGCCGAAGGGTTCGAGCAGTGCCGCCGCGAGGCCGAGGCTGCCTTCGGCGACGGCGCCGTGTTCCTGGAGAAGCTCATCGATCGGCCGCGTCATGTCGAGGTGCAGATCCTGGCCGACGGCGACGGCACGGTGATCCATCTCCACGAGCGCGACTGCTCGATCCAGCAACGGAACCAGAAGGTGATCGAGATCGCACCGGCTCCGGGCCTCGACGCCGGGCTGCGGGAACGGTTATTGGCCGACGCGGTGAAGCTCGTCGCCGAGGCCGGCTACGCCAACGCCGGCACCGTCGAGTTCCTGGTGGCACCGGAGCAGGGCGCCCATTACTTCATCGAGTGCAACCCCCGCATCCAGGTGGAGCACACCGTCACCGAGCAGATCACCGGGGTCGATCTCGTCGAGGCCCAGTTCCACCTGGCCGGAGGCGCGACGCTCGGCTCGCTCGGGTTGAGCGATCAGGAGGCGGTCGGGCCGCCGCGCGGTCACGCCGTCCAGGCTCGGGTCGTCGCCAGAGGGGCCGGGACGATCACCGGGTACAAGGAACCCTCCGGGGCCGGGGTCAGGGTCGATGCGAGCGGCTACGTCGGCTACGCCCCACCGCCCCAGTTCGATCCGCTGCTGGCCAAGGTCATCGTGACCGCCGGGCCGATGGCCAGCTACGCCTCCGCGATCGGCCGAACCCGCACCGCCCTCGGCGACTTCCATGTGGCCGGCCTTCCCACCAACCTGCCCCAGCTCCTGGCGATCCTCGCTCATACCGACGTGATCGCCGGCGATGCCCGCACCACGTTGCTCAGCGAGGCCCCCGAGCTGGTCGACGGAGGATCGGGCGGCAACGGCGCAACCGTTGCGGTTGAGGGGGCGCTCGGGCTGCTCGAGCAGCAGGCCACTGCCTTGCGACCGGGGCTCGGGCTGGGGCCGGCGGCCGCTCCGGTGACCGAGACGGGGCCAGCGGCAGCGGGAGGCCTGGTGGCCAGCGACGGGCAGCAGGCGGTGGCGTCCCCGCTGGGGGCGACCGTGGTGGAGGTCCGAGTCGAGGCCGGCGACACGGTCGGGGTCGGTGACACGCTCCTGGTCATCAGCGCGATGAAGATGGAGACCGAGATCACCGCGCCGTGCCCCGGTACGGTCAGCGACGTGCAGGACCTGGCGGTGGGTGACACCGTCGCCGCCGGCCAGGTGGTGGCCGTGCTTGCGCCGGCCGCCACGAACGGTTCGGGACCCTCGCCCGCCGACGGCGAGAACACCTGGGGTCCGACCCTGCAGGAGATCACGACCTTGCGACGCCTGGCCGACGAGCGCCTTGCCCCCGAATCCGACGAGCCGGGCGTGGTCCGCCAGAGGAACCGGGGCAAGCTGGACTGCCGGCAGCGGATCGCCCTCCTGCTCGACGAGGGATCGTTCCGGGAGGTCGGCAGCGTTGCCGGTTTCGCGTCCTACGACAACGCGGGGGACATCGTGGCCTTCACCCCCGCCAATCACGTCGGGGGCTCGGGCACGATCGAGCAGCGAACGGTGATCGTGTGCGCCGACGACTTCACGTCCCGCGGTGGTCACGCCGATGGCGCCATCGGGGCCAAGAGCTTCCACCTCGACCGGCTGTCGGTCGAGCTGGGGGTTCCGTCGATCCGCCTCCTCGACGGCTCGTCGGGGGGCGGGAGCGTGGCGGCGATGGTGCCCGAACAGAAGAAGGAGGGGGAGAGCACGGCCAAGGAGTCCTCCGGTGCGATCAAGGCGGGACGGCCCCGAGTAGCCGGCGGCGGTGGCTCGTTCCTGCCCGGTCACCTCGGCAGCACGGAGTACGCCGAGCAGCTCACCACGGTCCCGGTCGTGAACATGCTCCTCGGCAGCGTGGTCGGCATCGGGGCGGCCAAGGCGGTGCTCGGGCACTTCTCGGTGATGGTGCGCGACATCGCTCAGCTGTTCGTTGCCGGACCGCCGGTCGTCAGCCACGCGATGGGCTATGACATCTCGAAGGAAGACCTTGGCGACTGGCGGATCCACTGCCGCAACGGCTCGGTCGACAACTTGGCCGAGACCGAGGAGGAGGCGGCGGCCATGACCCGCCGGTTCCTGTCGTACCTCCCGTCCAGCGTCTACGAGGCGCCGCCGGTGGTGAGCCCCCGGGCCGACGACCCGCCCGACCGGGTCGAGGAGGAGCTGTTCACCCTCATTCCCCGCAAGCGGACCACGACCTTCGACGTCCGGCGGGCGATCGAGCTGATGGCCGACAAGGGCTCGTTCTTCGAGATCGGCCCGCTGTGGGGCACCGACCAGGTGACCGGGTTCGTGCGGTTCAACGGGTACCCGATGGGGGTGATCGCCTCCGACAGCCGCCACGCCAACGGCGGTGCGCTGACCGCCGACGGGTGCGACAAGCTCACCCGCCATCTCGATCTCTGCGACCTGTTCCACTTGCCGGTACTGAACCTGTGCGACAACCCGGGGTTCGCGGTCGGGCTCGAGCACGAGATCGCCTCCACGATTCGGAAGGGCGGCGAGTGGATGGTCGCGTTCGCCCAGACGACGGTTCCGATCTTCACGGTGTTGCTGCGGCGGAGCTTCGGCGTGGCCGGTAACAACTACGCGACACCGCGCCGGGAGCCGTCGGTCCGGGTCGTGTGGCCAGCGGCCGACGTTGGCGGGATCCCCCCGGAGGGAGGCATCGAGGCCGCCTACAAGCGACAGCTGGCCGAGGCCGACGACCCGGTTGCGCTACGAGCGGAGCTCGAGGCGAGGATCGAGAGCGCGCGGGGCCCGCTCGGCCCGCTGTCGAGGTTCCAGATGGAGGAGATGATCGACCCCCGCGAGACCAGGGCCTACATCTGCGAGTGGGCCCCCAACGCCCACAAGCTAGCCGCCCAACCGGCCCGCCTCACCCGCCGCTCCCTGCAGTTCCGGCCCTAAGCAGTCGCTGTCAACCGGTGCCGGCTGCCGGGCTCGTGATGACCTCGATTCGGGCACCGGCGGACAGGACGGTCGCCGCGAGCTGGCGGATCGAGTCGGCGTCGACCTCGGCCAGGAGCTGCGACCGCCGCTCATAGGTCAGCACCTCCTCGTCGGGCTCGGTGAGCAACATCTCGATCAGCTCCCCGTTGCCGACCAGATCGAAGTCGCTCTGGATCACCGATCGGGCCCGCTCGAGCTCGTCGGCGGTCGGTCCGTTCGCGGCGACGTCGACCGCCTGGGCCAGGATGACATCGAGGATCTCGGGGCCGCGGGCAGGGTCGATGTTGGCGAAGAGCAGGAGGTCGATGCCCTCGGTCGGCGCATCGGTGACCTCGGACCGGGCCGACCCGCCATAGCTCGCTCCCAGCTCCTCCCGCACCACGTCGAGAAGCCGGGTCCCGAGGATGCTCTCGAGAACGAGCAGCTCGACCCGAGTCGGGGCATCGATGGCGACGATCGACGGATAGAGCACCGCGACCGTGCCGGTCGCGTCGCCGCTGCCGGCGACGACTTCACGGCTGATCACCGCGTCGAGCGGCTCGGCTCGGACGTTGACCCAGGTGTCGGGCTCGCCCGCCGGGAGCGTGCCGAGGTAGGCCGCGGCCAGCTCCTCGACCACGTCGGCGTCGATGGCACCGACGATCGCGACCTCGAGGTCGTCGACGGTGCCGAGCCGGCCGCGGTAGATGTCGAGCGCCCGCTCGGACGTCAGCCCGTCGAGCGACGGAGGGACGAGCGCAAACCGCTGATCGCCGTCGAACCGAGCGTCGACCACGGCATTGAGCGTTGCCAGCCCCGGGTCGCTGGCAACGGATCGACGCTGATCGTCGGCATCATCCAGGACCTCGATCAATGCGAGCTCGTCGATGCGGGGTTGGGTGACCGCCAGATGCAGCAACTGGAACAGGATCTCGACATCGTCGGCGCCCGATCCCCCGAAGAAGCCCTCGCTCGTCTCGTCGATGAACGGCGACAACCCCGTCGTGACGCCGGCCAGGAAACGGCGGAGATCGACACGGTCGAGGTCTCCGATCCCGCTGCGCTGCACCGCGACCACGGCATGGGGGGCGAGGGCGGCGTCGTCAGCGTCGAGGAGGCTCCAGCCACCCTCGGAGACGGCCGCGAGGTCGACCTGATTGGCCGCGATGTCGGAACGGACGTGGCGGACCGTCACCCCGTTGGCGAACACCCACTCGGTCCCGCCGAGCTCTGACACGTCGTTGGTCTCGACGACCTCGGCCGGCGTCGGTCGCTCCATCAGCTGCTCGACGGCGAGCTCGTCGGCGCCCGCCGGCCCCTCGGCAACCACGAGGTCCGCCGCTTCGATGGCGGCTTCCAGCTCGGCGACCGTCGGCAGCTCGCTCGGATCCGGACCGACTGCGATCACGAGCGGGGCCGCTCGGCTCAGCTCCCAGCGAAAGACGTCGGTGACCTCGCTGGCGGTGAGCTCGTCGAGTGTGGCGGTGAGTCGCTCGTGGGTGGCGGCGGCCGATGCGATCTGGGTCCCATCGAGGAAGTGGGCGGTGTAGGTGTCGGCGAACGTGCGGTCCTGGGTGGTCGGGGCCGCAGCCAGGCTCTGGTCGAGGATCGTGCGGAACTGGGAGGTCGCCCGGGCGAGCTCGTTCTCAGTGAAGCCGGTCAGCTCGAGGCGTCGCATCTCCGACAGGACGTACTCGGTGGCGGCGGCCCGGTCGACGGCATCGAAGTTGAAACCGAGGAACGCGTGCGCCCGGGTCTGCTCGAAGCGGGTCACGAACGGCTCGTCGAGGTCGACCTCGCCCCGCTGGGCGGCGTCGCGGAGCCGGTCGCGGATCATCAGGGCGAACAGCTCCTGGATCAGCGTCAGCCGCTCACCGCCGACGGTCGCCGTGCCCCAATCGGTCAGCGAGTAGTCGATCGAGATGAAGGTGCTGGCCAGTTCGGGATGGGTGACGACCTCGGCGAGCGGGGTGTCGATCGGCTCGACGGTCGGCCGCTGCCGCTCGGCGCCGTCACCCCGCGCTTCGAGCTCGGCGAAGCGCTCGCGGATCCTCGCCTCGAGCTCGTCGGCGGAACGATCCCCGACGGCGATGACCGCCATCAGCTCGGGCCGGTACCAGCGGTCATAGAAGGCCCGGAGCTCCTCCGCGTCGGTCTCGAGGATCAGATCGCCGCGCCCTCCCGGCTCCCGATCCTCGTACGGCGTGCCCCGTAGGTAGGCCCGGTTGAAGGCGGTGGCGACGACACCGTCTGGTCCTTCGTCGCGCAGCCGGATCTCCTCCCGCACCACGCCTCGTTCGGCGACGGTCCCGTCCTGGCTGATCGTCGCCGCCGCCGCCCAGTCGGCGAGCACGTCGAACCCGATGTCGACCGTCTCGTCGGTGACACTGGCCAGATCGAGCTGGTAGACCGTCTCGTCGAAGCTGGTGTACGCGTTCAGGTCGGCCCCGAACGCCACACCGATCCGTTGGAGAGCACGCGCCAGCTCGTTTCCCGGAAAGTTCTCTGTGCCGTTGAACAGCATGTGCTCGAGGAAGTGGGCGGCTCCCGACTCGGGCTCCTCCTGCTGGAGCGACCCGGCGTCGACTGCGAGCCGGAGGGAGAGGCCGTTGCCGGGGCTCTGGTTCGAACGGACGTAGTAGGTGATGCCGTTGTCGAGCGTTCCGATTCGGACCTCGCCGCTGACCTCGATCGGCGTCGGGTCTGGATCCGGGGCCACCAGCTCGTAGGGGGTGGCCGATGTCGTCGCCGTCGTCGACGCTGCGATCGTGTCCGCCGTGCTCGACGTGGTGGGCTCGGGTATCTCCAAGGCGTCGGTGCACGCAGTGGCGACCAGTGCCCCGGCGAGGAGCAGGCAGCGCCGGATCATGGGCCGAAGGTAGCAGCCCGGGCCCCGCCGGCCTCGGCGCCCGGGTTGCGGCTGGCGACCGTCTCGTTCGCAGGCAACGATGCTGCGGTGCACACCGAACAGGCACCGTTCGTGATCACCGGGAGGATGGCGGGAGGCAGGAGCCACCAGGTTGCGTTTCGCCGGGGGTTGGGGTCCAGCGGCCGTCGACGATCTCGGCGTCGCCGTCGGGGGGCCAGGGCGGGATCGTGGTGCCGACGACGCGGAGCGGATCGTCACCGGTGGTGCGGATCTGGAACCGGGTGCCGACGCCGATCGTCACGGCGACGCCGGCCTCGAGCACCACCGTCTCCTCCCGGCCGCCGCCCGCCCGCCACATCCGACCATCACCCGACAGGACGTACCACAGCTCCTCGACGGTGCGATGGCGGACGCATGGCGTGATCACGCCGGGCTGGAACTCGAACTGCGCCATGCTGGCGGCGCTCGTTGCGAGCAGCCGGCGCACCGCGCTCCCGTCGGGGGCGACGGCGGTCGGCTCCGCCGGCAGGCTGGCCGTCTGGAACGGCGGTGGCGCGGGCGACGATGGCGAGGTCACGGGTGACCGGCAGGACGGGGCGCTGACCGGACGGCCCAGATCAAGATCGACACCTGGGCCACGGCGACGACCGTGACCAGCACGAGCCCGCCCGCTGCGTCACCAGCACTGTCGGCGTTCGGCCCGAGACTGGCGTCGCTCAAGCTCCCGATTGCCGCGACGACAACCACCAGGTCGATGGCCGAGAGGATCCCGGAGAATACCGCCAGCCCGGTCCGCCGGTTCCGGAGCGCCGCCGCCCCCTGCCCCACGAGCAGGATGCCGGCCAGGACCGCGACGACCCCAACGACGATCGCCAGCACCGCAGCGATGGCG
>JAOTYQ010000303.1 GCA_029861725.1 Acidimicrobiia bacterium
CCGCCATCGGACCCGGCGAGCTCGTGCGGGTCTCGCTGCTCGCTGCCAATCGCGATCCGTCGGTCTTCGACGATCCGGACCGGTTCGACCTCGGCCGGCCCAACCTCCGCCACCACCTTGCGTTCGCCCGGGGACCCACGCCTGCCTGGGGCCGCACCTGGCGCGGATCGAGGCGACCCGGCACGGTCATCGCGCGGCTGTGACATCGATCGCTACCGCCGAGAATTCCGCAGAAGGCCCAGCTCGCCACTGCGATGATCGAGGAGCCGGCAGCACGAAGCAAGATCGACCGGCAACCAGGGTTGGCGGTGGGAGCCCACCGAGCGGCACCAGCAGACGCCGAGCCCACGAGCGCGGAGCGAAGTCATGGATCTCGGCGACGTGAAGATCGCAACCGGATTCGACGTGCAGCTGTTTCACGGAATCATCGTGTTCCTCTTCGAGCGGGGCGTGATCCCGGACCGGTTCACCGACCCCGACGACATCGTCGAGGTGATCATCGACCAACCGGTCATCGAGGTCGATGACCCAGCAGGGGCACCGATGCTCGTGTTGCACGTCACCGGTTCGTTCACGCCGGCCTCGGGTGGTGGCTCGTCGCCGTTCGACGCCCGGATCGGGCTCGAGCCGTTCGTACGGCCGGTCGCCGGGGCGGCGCCGGTGGCGGCCCTGCGGGTCGACGAGCGCGTCGAGCTCACACCACCGGGAATCGGCTTCGTGGTCGAAGCGGTAGCCGACGCCTTCCTCGACGAGCTGCTCGGCGCAATGGACCTGCCGCTGTTCGACCCGCTGATCGCCAGGGTCGAGAACGTGTTCTTCCCGCTGGTGGCACCGGGTCGGGAGGAGTGGTCGGCCGACTGCGTCCTCGGGCGACGGGGCTCGCTCGACCATGTCGAAGTCGGCTTCCCACCCGGTCGGCCCGATCTGCCCAGGATCGAGTGCTCTACTCCGCTCTCGACCACACCGGCGCTCGTCGCGACACTGGCCCTGCCCGGCGAAGACCCGTCGCTGCCCGGCGGGGCCTCGATCGTTCCCGAGGCGACCGGTGCTCAGATCCTGATCGCCGAAGCAACCATGAACGCCATGCTCGCCGCTCAGGCCGCCACCATCGTCGGCACGTCGGTGGAAGGAGCGACCGTCACCGGGCTCTCGATGCAGATGAACGAGCTCGGCATCCAGATCGACGGCCTTGCTGAGAACGAGCCGGCGACGATCGAATGGCAGGGAACCCTTCTCATATTCTTCAGCAAGCGGTACACCCTCAAATCGAGGGGCGCAGTCCGATGGCACGACGGATTCGTCAACGTCTTCGCGTCGGGTGTCGACGTCGGGGTCGACACGCCGCGGTGGGTGACGTTCCTGCGCGCCGTCGGTGCGGTTCTCCTCGGGCCGGTCTACTCCGCGCTCGACGCAACCCTCGTGCAGCCACGGCTCGACCAGGCCGACGAGGCGCCCGACCTCGTTCGATCTGCGTTCCGGGACGAGGCCACGGCGGCGCTCGGGACGATGATCGCCAACGCGAGCAACATGGGCGACGAGATGAAAGCGCCACTGATGATCTTCGGTCACGACGCCTGGGTCCTCGGGGGCCACTACACGACGAGCCTGATCGCGTTCGCGGGCTCGAACCAGACGACGATCGACGATAGCGAGCACGACCGGTTCGACGTGACTGGCGCATCGGGATCATCGGTCGGTCTCGTCGAGATCGGCACCGGCCACGCGCTCCATCCCGAGGAACTGGGTCGGCTCCTGAAGGCAGGCATCGTCCGAATCCCGGGGTACCACGGCGTCGAGGCGCCGTACGGCTTCTACATTCGCTCGAGTCCCAACGGCACCCATGCCTCCGGTCACAGGAGGAGGTCGATCGCGTCGGCGAACGAATCGACGACGACATCGGCCGTGCCCGACGCCCGAGCCACCGACTCGGGCCGGTACTTCCCGGTCCGTACCAGCACGCCGTTCATGCCAACGGCCTGCGCCCCGAGCACATCGTTCTCGACGTCGTCACCGATCATCGCCACCCGATCGGCACCGAGATCGAGGTCGGCCAATGCGGCCAGGAAGAACGAGGGCGACGGCTTGCCGATCACCACTGGTGACCGACCGACCGCTGCCTCCAACGCCATCACATAAGCCCCGGTGTCGAGCTCGAGCCCCCTGGACGTTCGCCAGTACAGGTTCCGGTGCATCGCCACGAACGACGCGCCCTCCAGCAACAGGTTGAACGCATGGTTCAGCTGCTCGTGGGTGTACACGAGGCCAGCCCCACCGAGTACGACGACGTCGGCCGGCTCGAGCGCCTCGACGAGGTCGACACCGGTGAGATCGTCCCGGACATCACCGCTGGAGAGCAGGAAGCACCGGGCGTTCGGCTCGTGCTCTCGGAGGTACGACGCGGTGGCCGCGGGGGCGGTCAGGATCTCCTCGACTTCCACGGCGAACCCTGTGGCGCAGAGCAAGTCGGCGATCTCGGCTCGGGTCCTGGTCGTGGTGTTCGTGGCAAGCCGGAACGGGACGCTGCGTCGTCGCAGCTCACGGAATGCCGCTACCGAGCCATCGATCGGCTCCCAGCTCACGGTGAGCACCCCGTCGATGTCGATCAGCAACCCCGAGACGTCCATGAGCCCTCCGGATGACCGTAGCTGAACGCTGCTCCTTAACGTCCTGGTATGGCAGTCGTTGTCCGAGCCCAGATCAGCCCAGTGACCGGTACACCGCCTCGGCGATTCGGGAGCCGCGGGGATCGCCGGTGAGATCGGCATCCATCCGGTTCATGACGTAGGCGATCGAGGCCCGAGCGTCGAAGTCGACGATTGCCACCGAGCCACCCCACCCGCCCCAGAACATGTGGTTCTCGTTTGGGCTCGTCTCCCAGCCCTCGAGCTCGCGAGCGAACCCGAGGCCGTGGCGAAGCCTCAACAGGAGGACCTCGTCGATGTTGTCGATCTGCTCCTCCAGGCCGCGGCGAGCCCCGGCCTCGGACATGATGCGGACCCCGTCGACCTCACCTCCGTTGGCCAGCATCGAGTGGATTCGAGCGATCGACCGTGCGTTGCCTATGCCGCCGGCGGCGGGGATCTCGGCCGCCCGCCACTCCCGGGTCCGGGGCTCGGTCGCATCGAGCAGGAAGCTCGTCAGCGTCCGGCCGGCGATCGAGTCGAGCGTGATCTTCACCCCGTTGATCTCCAGGTTCTCCGGATCGGGGACGACGTCGGGCGGAATCAGCTCGGCCACTCGCTCGTCCTCGCTGGCCGGCAGGCCCATGTGGAAGTCGGCACCGAGCGGCTGGGCGATCTCGTCCCTGAACCACTCCCCCATCCGCCTGCCGGTGATGCGGTAGAGCACCTCGCCCTCCAGCGTGCCCTGGGTCACGGCGTGGTAGCCCGACTTGGTACCTGGCTCCCACCACGGCGCCTGCGCCGCCAGTCGGGCGGCCAGGGCATCGAGGTCGTACAGCTCGGGGGCCATGGCCGGTGGCGGATCCAGGCCGGGTACGCCGGCGGTGTGTGACAGGACGTGGCGAACGAGAACGCCGTCCTTGCCGTTCCGAGCGAACTCGGGCCAGTACTGCGCGACGGGAGCGTCGAAATCGAGCTGGCCCCGATCGGCCAGTGCCAACATGCAGGTGGCGGCCATCGTCTTGGTCGTCGAGTAGACGTTGATGATCGAGTCCTCGGCCCACGGCGTGCCCCTCGAATCGGAATCACCACCCCAGATGTCGACGACGAACTCGCCGTCGACGGTCACCGCCGCGGCCGCGCCGACCTCGAGGCCTTCGGCGAAGTTCTGCTCGAACGCATCGCCGACGGCTTCGAACCCTGATTTGATGGTCCCCTTGATCTCCATCACCCGATCATGGCAGGGACCGACCTCACCTGCCCAAGGCCGAGCACCGATCGGCCGAGCACCGATCGAACGTACCGCCCGAGGCCGACAGATGGCGTGGCAGGATCTCGGTCACGATTCGTCGTCGAGCCCTAAGCGTGACAGCTCCGGCGATCGCGCTGCAGATCAGCGTCAGAACTTGCTTTCTTGGCTGCAGTAGAGCCGGGAGTCGGCCAACGCCCCAGCCCGGATCTCCGACGGATAGTCGGGTGTGGAGAACATGTCCAGAAACGCTTGCTTGCTCGGGTACTCGACCAGAATGATCCGGTCCCACACGTCATCACCGATGAAGGTCGCCGCAACGTCGCTGACGAAGCGAACCGTTGCCCGAGCCGCCTCGAGAAACGGCCTAGCAGCAGCGCCATAACGGGCATACTCCTCGGCTCCACCGTCTGGATTGAACCGGAGCAGATTGAGCATGACGAGTGGCCCGTCGAGGTCCAGCTCCTCAATCGCCTCGACCTGTGCTGGCGACGGGTGAACGTAGGTCTCAGCCACGGTGGCGCTCCTCGCAGACTCGGAAGGCCGAAGTCTGACACAGCACCCTCGCCGAGCGCTCGCCCATCGCTCGGTCGAGAAGTATGTCACGGCGTAGCTTCACCCGGTCAGGTGGCCGTCCGACCGTCGGACTCCCGGGTTTTGGTCCGGCTCCGAGGCCACTATCTACTATGTGGGTGTCCGAGCGGCGGAGTAGTCCGGCGCTCACGAGGAGAGCGCTATGACCGATCAGTCCGTGCTGGAGACGAACCGGAGCGGCGGTCCGGAACCGGAGCCCGACTATGAGGTGGTGGTCATCGGGGCCGGGGTGGCCGGGATCTACCAGATCAAGAGGCTCGTCGATCTCGGCGTGAAAGCCACCGTGCTCGAGGGCCACGAGGATCTGGGCGGAACGTGGTACAAGAACCGCTATCCGGGGGCTCGCTTCGATTCCGAGAGCTTCACCTACGGGTACTCGTTCAGCCAGGAAGTCCTCGAGGAGTGGCACTGGACGGAACAGTTCTCACCGCAACCCGAGACCCTGCGCTACCTGAACTTCGTTGCCGACAAGTTCGACCTCCGCCAGCACATGCAGTTCAATTGCCTCGTCGATGCGATGAGCTTCGATGAGCGCACCGACACCTGGACGCTACGACTCCGAGACGGCCGCGACCTGACGACGCGTTACGTGCTGACCGCGATCGGGGTGTTGTCGATCCCGACGATGCCCCACATCGAGGGGATGGACCGTTTCGAGGGCGAGTCGTTCCACCCCTTCCACTGGCCCCAGGAGCCGGTCGATCTTTCCGGGAAGCGGGTGGCGGTGATCGGCACTGGCGCCACGGCGATCCAGATCATCCCCGAGGTGGCCAAGGAAGCAGAGCAGCTCATCGTGTTCCAGCGGCGCCCGAACTGGGCCGCCCCGCTCAACAACGCCCCGATCTCCGAGGAGGAGATGGCCGACATCCGGCGGCGCTACGACGAGATCTTCGACGCCTGCGCCCGCACCCCTGGTGGGTTCGAGCACGCACCCGACCGTCGCGGCTTCTACAACGTGCCACGTGAGGAACGACTCGAGCTGTGGGATCGCCTCTACGACGGTCCCGGGTTCGGGATCTGGTTGCAGAACTTCGTCGAGATCTTCATGGATCCCGATGCCAACGCCGAGTTCTCCGACTACATCGCCGATCGGATCCGCCAGCGGGTCGACGATCCCGAGCTCGCCGAGAAACTCATCCCCACCGATCACGGGTTCGGGATTCAGCGCGTCCCGCTGGAGACGGGCTACTACGAGGCCTACAACCGCGACAACGTCGAGCTCGTCGATGCCAGCGAGACCCCGATCGAGCGCATTACTCCGAGCGGAATCCGCACCTCTCGCCAAGACTACGACGTCGACCTGATCGTGTATGCCACCGGGTTCGACGCGTTCACCGGGGCCTTCGATCGCATCGACATCGAAGGGCTCGGAGGCCAGAAGCTCCGGGCCAAGTGGGCCGATGGTCCAGTCACCTACCTCGGGCTCATGGTGCACGGCTTCCCCAACCTGCTCATGTTGGCCGGGCCCCAGATCGCGGCAACCAACTTCCCACGAGCGGTCGAAACCGCGGTCGATTGGGCGACGCCCCTCCTGGAGCATGCGTGGGAGCACGGCTACACCCGCTTCGAAGCCACCGCCGAAGCCGAGCTTGCCTGGTTCGACCACGTCGTCGACATGTACAAGCCATTCCTGCTGCGCACAGCCAAGAGCTGGATCACCGGCTACAACTCGAATCTCGAAGGCCACGAGTACGGCAAGACTCGGTACAACCTCTACAACGGCGGCGGACCGAAGTACGCCGCTCGACTCGACGAGGTGGCCGACAACGACTATGAAGGCATCGCGTTCTCCTAACGAACCCAACCATGACTAGGTGCCGGTGGCGCCCGATGCGCTGGAGACGGGATCGTCGGGTTTGGGGACGGCCTCGAGACGTGCCGCGAGCCGTTCGAACCCGGCCATCCGGACGGTCCAGCGAGGACCGCTGACCGTCGCCCAGCTCTGCATCGCCTAGCGATCTCCTAGCGCCGAACCTGACGATCCGTCGTCATGCCGTCTGTCGAACGGCGACGTCATCGCCATGCACGCTCAGCGACCAGATCACCGGAATGCTGAGCAAGATCATGATGATCGACCACAGCGGTTGATAGGGCAACCACGCAAAGTTGGCGAGCGCCGTCAGGGAGACAGCGATCACGCCGACGATACGAGCGAGGCGATTGCCGCTGAAGATCCCAAAGCCGGAGGCGACGAGAATGATCCCGGCGATCAGGTGGATCCAGCCCCACGCGGTAACACTGAAATCGAAGGCCCACTCCCTGTCGGCGACGTAGAAGTCGTCGTCGACAAGCGCCACGAGGCCGACGATTGCGTGGAATCCCCCGTTGATGATCAACATGATTGCGCCGAAGGTCGCGAACCCCCTCGCCAAGGACTCGTCGTAGTACGTCGTCATAGTTCTCGCCTTTCTCCAACAGCGAACAGTAAGGCCAGCATCACACCATCTCGCTCTGGATTCAGGCTGGTCAACGCATTCACCCGGGGGAATTCGCGCCATCGCTGGTGGCGACGATCCTGAGGGCGGCGCTTACAGGATGAGGCCAGCGCCGAGCGCAGCCGGCTCGCTGGTGACGTCGTCCAGGCCATCGGTGCCGAGAAACAGGGTGAGCGGCAAGGCCATCACCGACGAGGCCGAGTACCAGGCCGAGCCGGACGCCAAGCGCCGGGTCGCGAGCATCCAGAGCTTGAAGAGGGTGCCCACGCCGGCACCGATCAGCCCGAAGACAACCGC
>JAOTYQ010000304.1 GCA_029861725.1 Acidimicrobiia bacterium
GATCCCGACGACCTCGCGTTCGACGACGTGACGATCTCCGAGTACCCGACCTTCATGGAGCAGATGGCCAGCGCCGACATCCACCTGTTCGTCTGATTCAGAGCCGCTGGGTACTGAAGGCAGCGCGGCAGAACCTGGCTTTCGACCCTGCCGGCCCACCGCTGTCCCGGGTGACGCTGATGTTGCCGGCAACCAGCGCCGCGGAGCAAAGGAGACACCAGCGATGAAGAGTTGCGTCGTGTTCGAGTCGATGTACGGGAACACCCACGAGATCGCCGAGGCCGTTGCCAGCGGGCTACGGGTCGCCGGCGAGGTGACGATCGGCTCGGTGAACGAGATTCCGGCGGCGGCGGTGAGCGACGCCGACCTCGTCGTAGTCGGTGGCCCGACCCACGCCCACGGGATGAGCCGGGCGGCGAGCCGTGTTGCCGCGGTCGAGACGGCAGCGAAAGACGACGCGATCGAGGCCGAGCCGCACGCAGAAGGGCCGGGACTTCGAGACTGGTTTCGTGACGTGCCCGAGGCAAGCGGCCGGTTCGGCGCTGCGTTCGATACGAGGATCGACAAGCCGGCGGTGTTCACCGGCTCGGCAGCGAAGGGAATCGCCAAGCACCTGCGGCGCCACCACTACAAGCAGCTGACCGCCCCGAAGAGCTTCTTCGTCGACGGCGCGGAGGGACCGCTGAAGGAGGGCGAGGTCGAGCGGGCCAGAACCTGGGCCGAGGAGCTCGCCCAGCGCTACGAGCGCGAACAGGGCTGAGCCGACCCGGACCCCGAGCCTGCGCTCCTGGGTAGACAACCACAACCAGCGACAATCGCATCCAGGTGGGCTACGGTGCCTCTCCGGAGCCGTAGAGGGGGATGTGATGCGCAAGCTCGTCGTGGTGTGCCTTGTTGTGCTGGCGGTCGTTGCGGCGGCGGTGGCCGCTGTGCCGGCTGATGCGAGCGGCGGCTCCGGCCACCGGCTGCCGTCGACCATCGACTTACCCGAGGAATACTTCCCGGAGGGGATCGCATCCGGACGGGGCTCGACCTTTTACGTCGGCTCGCTCAATGACGGCACGATCTACCGGGGCGACTACCGGACCGGGAAGGGCGCGGTCCTGACCGAGCCGACGGGCCCGTTCGCCACGATCGGGCTCAACGTGGACCGCTACGGGAGAGTGTGGGCGGCCGGCGGCACCACCGGCTCCGGGCGGGTCTACGACGGCCGGACCGGCGAGCTGCTGGCGACCTACGCCTTCACCGGACCGGTCGAGTCGTTCATCAACGACGTCATCGTCACCAAGAACGCGGCGTGGTTCACCGACTCCGGCACCCGGATCGACCCCGACCCTGCCAACTTCGTCTTCCCTGGCTTTCCCCGCCTGTTCAAGGTGCCGTTGGGTCCCGGCGGTCGCCTGCCCGGCCCGGACAGGTTCGAGGAGCTGCCAGTCGACGTGCCCGACATCTCCTTCCCCAATCTCAACGGGATCGAGACCACGCCCGACGGCAAGGCCTTGATCGTGGCCCAGAACGTCGAAGGAACGCTGTACCGCGTCGACCCCAGATCCGGTAGCGCGGCCCTCGTCGACGTCGATCACAGCTTCGCCGGGCCGGACGGGCTGCTCCGCCAAGGCCGCACGCTGTTCGTGGTGGAGCCCGGAGCGGCCAGGGTCGCCACGGTCCGACTCGACGCTCGGGGCGACGCGGGTGAGATCGTCCGGCTCGTGACGGTGCCCGGTGCCGAGTCACCGACCACGGCTGCGCTGTTCGGGCGCGGTCTCTACGTTGTCGACGCCCGGTTCTTCACGATGACCGGACCTTACGTCGTGACCCGGATCCCGTTGACCTGCTTCCGGATCGACACCACCGGAGTGGGCCAGGGGGCGGAGCCCCTGCCCGACGATCCACCAGAGCGCATCCGGACCACCGCCGAGATCCGCAGCGGCCTGCTCCGAGGAACGACGGCGGCCTCGTTCACGCCGACCGGCGTGACGGACACCGGCATCACGTTCGCCGGTGAGCTGACGTTCACCACGAGACGGGGCACGCTGACCGTCGACCAGGCCGGGACGTTCGATCTCAGCACCGGGGCGTTCGCCACCTCGGGACCGGTGACCAGCGGGACGGGTGGCTTCGAGGGTGCCGCCGGCACGGTCGCGTTCGACGGGGTTCAGGATCTCACCGACCCGGCCGGCAGCTTCACCGAGACCGTCACCGGCGAGGTCTGCGCCGACCTGGGCCGGCGACACTAGAGGGAGACCTGAACGGGGGCCTAGGCCGCCGAGTCGGCCGGCTGGGTGTCGGCCGACCAACGATTGATCGTGATGACCGAGCAGTCGGTCAGCAGCGGCGCCTCGTCGCCGAGGAAGCCGGTCGCTTCGTAGCGGGCGGTGACACCGGCCGGCAGGTCGCGGATCCAGGAGCTCGCCTCGCCCAGACGGACCTCACCTTCGTGGAAGGCGACAACGACCTCGTAGGTGGCCACATCGGTCGTCCGGTTCTCGATCGTGCCCGACCCGCTGGCCCAGCCCCAGTCACCGATGTCGCAAGCGGCGTCGTCGACGAGGTCGAGCTGGGGTGGGGCGGCGTCGTCGGGGGTGTAGGAACCGATGCCGTTCACCTCCGACCGCTGGCACGCGGTGACGAGCAGGGAGGTGAGCAGAAAGGGGAGCACGATGCGCTTCACGCTCCCTCTGTCGGCCCGACGGCGCCGTTCGGTTCACGAACAAACGGTTTTTCCGGTGCTTGTCACAATCGTCGACCGAGAAACGCGATCAGCTGACCGGTAGGCGAGGCGTGCTCATCGTCGTCTCCCGGAGGCGCCGAACCCCGACAAACGCGCGAAACTCATCGGTGACGGTGGTCCGTGCCGCCAACGTATCGTTCGGGGCCGATCCCTCGAATCGCGGTTTCGGTGAAGTCGAAGGCCTGGGCTAGATCCTTGGGGACGTGGACCTGTGATTCTGTATCGAGTTCTGGGATGTTTGGCCGGAGGCCAAACTCCAGGAACCCTGCGGGTTCCCCCGGGCCACCGTCCCGGCGCACGCTAGTGCAGGGCTAGTGCGTCGAGGCTCATCGTCGTCTCCCTCTCGGGTAGCTGGTGTCGACCGCTCAGATCGTGATGACGACTAGCCCCTGGCGTGCCCGTCGCTCAGGTACCGGAACGCCTTCGGGACCCGATCTGCTGGTTGCCGCCGCACCCCACCTCTCGGAGTCACTCCTCACCGTCGTCTTTGAGGGCTCATCGGCGCGCCCCTCTTGTCCGCGCTGCGGTGAATTCCGCTTCCATCGCGGCCCAAGACGCCGGCACGCCCAGTCTCGGCGATGTTGGTGCGCTCCGGGAGATCGAGCACCCGGCGGTGGCTACGGTGGTGCCTAGCCACCCGTCGAGGAGGATGCTCGTGCTCAGGTCAGTCAATCCGGCAACGGGAGAGGAGATCGCCTCCTATGACGCCCATGGCCCCGAGGCGATCGAGGCGGCCATCGAGTCGGCTGACGCCTGCCACCACCGGTGGCGTCTCGCACCGTTCGACGAGCGGGCCTCGATGCTGGATGCCGCAGCCCAGCAGCTCGAGTTGCGGCGCGAGCCGCTGGCCCGGCTGATGGCCGAGGAGATGGGCAAGCCGATCGTCGACGGCCGAGCCGAGGTCGACAAGTGCGCCTGGGTGTGCCGCTACTACGCCGAGAACGGCGAAGCCCAGCTGGCCGACACCGAGATCGCCACCGACCGGACGAAGAGCTACGTCCATCACGAGCCACTCGGCGTGGTGCTGGCGGTGATGCCGTGGAACTTCCCACTCTGGCAGGTGTTCCGATTCGCCGCCCCTGGTCTGATGGCAGGCAACGCTGGACTGCTGAAGCACGCATCGAACGTGTCGGGCTCGGCGCTCGCCATCGAAGAGGTCTTCCAGGAGGCAGGCGCCCCCGAGGGCTTGTTCACCACGCTGCTCATCCCGTCTTCGGAGGTCAGGGGCATCATCGAGCACCCTCTCGTCCGGGCCGCCACGCTGACCGGGAGCGACATCGCGGGGCGGGCGGTCGCTGCCGCCGCCGGCGCCGCGCTGAAGCCAACCGTCCTGGAGCTGGGCGGTAGCGACCCCTACGTGGTTCTGGCCGATGCCGACGTGAGCGCCGCTGCCGCGACCTGCGCGACGGCCCGGTTGATCAACGGTGGGCAGAGCTGCATCGCCGGCAAGCGGTTCATCGTCGATCGCCGCATCCACGACGACTTCGTCGAGGCGATGGTCGAAGCGTTCCAGGCTCGAACGGTCGGCGACCCGCTCGACGAAGCGACCGACATCGGACCGATGGCTCGCACCGATCTGCGGGACGAGTGCCACGATCAGGTATCGGCCACGATCGAGGCTGGCGCTGGGCTGGTGCTCGGCGGCGCGGTGCCCGACGGGCCCGGGGCCTACTATCCGCCGACGATCCTGACCGGAGTGAAACCCGGCATGGCCGGGGCCGACGAGGAAGTGTTCGGTCCGGCTGCCGCCATCATGGAGGTCACCGATGAGGAGGAAGCGATCCGAATGGCCAATACCTCCGAGTTCGGGTTGGGGGCCGCCGTGTTCACCAGCGACCGGGAGAAGGGCGAGCACCTGGCGGCCACCCGGCTCGAAGCCGGCGCTTGCTTCGTCAACACCAACGTCGCCTCCGACCCCCGCCTCCCCTTCGGGGGCATCAAGAACTCCGGCTACGGCCGAGAGCTCGGGGTGCACGGGATCCAGTCGTTCGTCAACACCAAGACCGTCGTCGTGGCCTGACGAGGTCGTGGCCTGAAGGGCTAGCGGCCTGACGGGCTGGCGGGCTCGACCTCGCGACCCGGCTGCGGCACTAGCCCGGCTCTACGGTCTCGACTCGCAACACGTTCGATGCGAGCGCGGCGTCGGACGAACCGGCGACGACCGGCACGATCTGGCCGACCTCCAGGTAGCTGCGACGACGGAGCTCGTCGAGCACGGCCCGGACCCGGCTCGGTCCTTCCCCTCGGGAGGCGGCGAGAACCGGCGTCGCCCCCCACACCAGACTGAGCTGGCGATAGGTCCGGGGATCATCGGTGACGGTAACCACCGCAGAGGCCGGACGATAGCGGCAGATGGCCCGAGCCGTCGCTCCCGAGCCGGTGATACAGACCGTGGCCGGGGGCGAGAGCTCGGCGATAGCACGGTTGGCGGCGGCCGAGACTGCGTTCTCGATCCTCGTGTTGCGATCCTGGTCGACCTGCCGGTCGTGGGCCTCGATCCGGCGGGTCCAGGCACTGCGATCGAAGAGCTGCTCCGCGTTGCGCAGGATCTCGTCCATCGTGCGGACCACCCGCACCGGGTCGTGACCGATGGCGGTCTCACCGGACAGCATCACGGCCGAGGTGCCGTCGAGCACGGCGTTGGCGACATCGGAGACCTCGGCCCGGGTCGGTTGGGGGCTGTCGGTCATGCTCTCCAGCATCTGGGTAGCCGTGATCACCGGCCGGGCCAGTCTGGTGGCAGTGTCGATGATCCGCTTCTGGAGCCCCGGGATCTGGGCGAGCGAGCACTCCAGCCCGAGGTCGCCCCGAGCGACCATCACCGCGTCGGACGCCTCCAGGATCGTGTCGAGGTTGTGAACGGCCGCCTCTGTCTCGATCTTGGCGATGACGAGAGGGCCGTTGGGGGCTCGCTCGACCCCGAGGGCTCGGATGTCGCGAGCGGTGCGCACGAACGACACGGCGACCATGTCGACACCGGCGTCGACGGCCACGTCGAGGGCTCGGAGATCCTCCGGTGTCGGTGAGGTCACCTTCAACCGATCAGACCGGATGTGGACGCCGGGCCGACCTCGCATGATCGCGCCGTTGATCACGACCGCCCTCGCCGTGTCGCGCTCGAGGCCGGTCACCTGGACAACCGCGCGGCCGTCGCCGAGGTTGAGGAGGTCGCCGATCTCGAGATCCTGGGCGAGCGAGTCGTGGCTCACGTGGACGACGGAGTCGGTGCTCGGATCGGTGCCAGGTCGAAGGGCGATCTCGCTCCCGTCGACCAGGGCCACGCCGTCGTCACCGAAGGTACCGGCCCGGACCTTGGGCCCGGGCAGGTCGATGAGCACGGCGGCGCTGGAGCTCTTCGCCTCGCTGATCTCACGTATAACGCGGGTTCGATCCAGCACCACGTCGATGTCGTCGTGGGCGAGACCGAGCCGGAAGACGTCGACCCCCGCGTCGATCAGGGCGGCGATCTGGTTCGGGGAGTCGGATGCCGGCCCGACGGTGGCCACGATCTTGGTACGGCGTGCGGTCTCCATCGCCCCAGGGTGCCACCTCCACGACCCGGAGTGATCGACGGCGCGCGGTCTCCCGAGCGGTGAGGTGCACCATCATGGAGCGACGGTGACAACGGCGTGAGGCCAAGGGACGTGCTCAGCCGGCGGCAACCTCGCGGACGACCGACTCCATCGTGTCGCAGAACAGGTGGAAATCGGGGTCCTTCACGAGATAGGCACCGGCCCCCAGCGCGTGGGCTCGCTCCCGATCGGTCTCGTTCGTCGACGTCGTGAGCACCATGATGTTCAGGTCGTCGAGATCGAACTCCTCACCGACCTGTTCGAGGAACTGATGGCCATCGAACACGGGCATCTTGAGGTCGAGCAGCACGAGGTGGACCGAGTCCGGGCCGTAGGTCCGAATGGCCTGGACCGCCTCGGCACCGTTCTTGGCCACCGCGAGCTCCACGTCCAAGCTGGCGTGGTCGAGCGCCCGACGGGTCAGCTCGGCGTCGGCCTCCTCGTCCTCGACCAGCAGGACCTTGACCGGCCCGTCGATCGGCGACCTGGTGATCTCCTCCACCGCCGCCTTGCCGATGATGTGATCGACCGGCACCTTGAAGCGCCGCTTTGAGCCGGTGCGGCAGGTCCATGGCCAGCCACCGGCTGACGCCGACCGGTAGCGTCGACACGACGATCCGATCGACCCGCCGCTCCTTGAACGCCACCTCGGCCGCTCGCATGGGATCGGCGGAGCCGACCGATCCCGTCACCGTCGCCCCGATCTCTTCGACCAGTGCGATCGCAGCTCGGAGCTGGAACTCCGCTCGTTGGTGGCCGTCGGCGTCGTGGATCGCTCGCCCCTGGTCGTCGACTGCGGGCTGTCCCTTGCCGACGCGCGGCGTTGCCGGCACCACGATGTGCACCCCGAGAT
>JAOTYQ010000305.1 GCA_029861725.1 Acidimicrobiia bacterium
AGCCTCGGTGATGTTCACCGAGGGACCGACGCCGGATCAGGCAGGGGAAACGGTTGCTGGACGGGCGAACATCCGAGGCGGCGTTTTTCGGGCGCCTGGACGAGAGGGATCGACTTCGTCGACTGGCTGACGAGACGCTGAGCGGGCGGCCGTCGCTGGTCGTCGTGAGCGGACCGGCGGGCATCGGGAAGACGAGCCTGGTCCGCAGTGCCATCCGGGACCTCGAGGGCGAGATCAGCACCGTGGTCACCATGCGATGCTCGGAGTTCGCCGCTTCCCCTCACGAGCCGCTGGCCAGGCTGTCGGTCATCACCGGAGGCCCGATCGACGGGTTCGGCTCCTACGGGACCGGTGACCGATCCGCTCCCGACGCCATGCTCGCTCGCGGGGCCGAACGGAGGGCGGCAACGGCTCTTGTCTCCGACGTGCTCGACGCCGTAACCGGACCGACCTTGCTGGTCATCGACGATCTCCACTGGGCGGGGAGCCCGGTGCTCGACGTGGTCGAGTTGCTCGTCATGGAGCTGACCACCGAGCCGAGTCCAGCGGTCATGCTCGTACTCGTGACCCGGCCACTGCCACCCGGCCATGCCACGGCGGCGAGACTGGCCCGGCTGGAGCGGGAAGCGCTGCTCCCCCGGATCGATCTGGCACCGATCGACGAGGCGACCAACGCCGACCTCGTGCGCTCCCGGTTGCCGCTGGCGAGCACGGCGCTCATCGGCTACGTCCACCGATCGGCGTGCGGCAATCCGTTGCTGGCCCTCGCGACAACGGAGTTCCTCGAGCACCGGGGCATTCCCCAGACCCTGTCGGCCGCGGACCCGAGGGCCTGGTCGGCTCACGTCCCGGACTCGATCGGCCACGACCCGCTCGCCGGTTGGCTGGCCGGACTACCCGCCGATCTGACCCGCCTGTGCGGGCTGGCCGCAGCCATCGGCGGTGACTTCGATCTCGATACGGCGGAGCTCATCTCCGGCGCCGGCGGGGGCGCCGACCGAGTGGCACCGGAAGCAGCACGCTCCGCCCTGGTCGCCCAGCTTCGCGCCGCCGTCGACGCTCGCGTGCTCGGCGCCGATGATCGCTGGTTCTGGTTCCGGGACGACGCCGTGCGCGACCATCTGTACAGGACGCTGTCGAGGGCGGACCGCCAGACCGTTCACGCTCGCCTCGCGATCGGATTGCTCGAGCGATCGCCCGGCGACCCCGAGTTGGCGATCTGCGTCGGCCGACACCTCTTGGCCTCCGGTGAGCGGTTCGACGGGCTCCCCGAAGCCGTCGACGCGCTCGCCGCCGCCGCCCGGGCGGCGTTCGCGGCGAAGTCGTGGGACGACGCTGGACGATTCTTCGAGGCCCACCTCTCGATGGCCGCCGACTGCGCAGCTGCCGGCGCGCCAGCTGGGCGGCCAGTTCCGACCGAGCGGTTCGAGTTGCTGTTGGAGGTCGGCCTCGCCCACTGCCTCAACGCCGAGCCTCGAGGCGCCGCGTCCCGACTGCGCGAGGCCGTCACCCTCGCCGAGGAACTGGGCGACGAGGAGCGCCGGGCGCGGGCCCTGGTACCTCTGCTCCGGATCGAGACCGCGTCGACCCCGAGTGCGCTGTCGACGCCGGCAGCCGTACCCGCCCTCGATGTGTTCCTCGACGAGGCCCGCGACCCGAAAGCTCGTGCCGTGGTGCTCCAGGCCCGGGCCGAGTCGCTGATCACTGCCGGGCGGGTCGCTGACGGCGAGCGTGACGGCCGCCTCGCCCTCGACCTCGCCGTCGATGCTGACGAGCGGGAGATCGCTGCATCGGCCGATCGGGTGCTCGGCTTCGCCGCGCTGATGCGGTTGGCCCCGGCGGAGGCGATCGAGCGCTTCCGGCGAGCGCACGACGTCGTCGTGCGCTCGGGGGATTGGTTCGGGTCCGACACGCTCGCCACCAGGTTGGCCTTCGCCCACGTTGCTGCGGGCGAGCTCGAACGTTCACAGGACTGGGGCGAGCGGGCCCTGTCGGATGCTGTCGAGCACCGGGACTTCACCAACGAGGCCCTGGTCAACTCGGCACTCGGTATCGCCGCCCAGCTCCGCGGCGACTTCGCCTTGGCCCGACGCCACCTCGACCTCGGCGCGAGCCAGGGCCGCAGGGCAGGCTGCGTTCCGGCCCAGCTGTGCGCCGCCTCGGCCAAGGTCCTCTGCCTACTCGGCGTCGACGATCGGGCCGGCGCCGCCCGAACCTTGGCCGCTGCCGGCAACCCGCTACCCGCGGTCACCCGGGCGCTGTGGGCGTTGATCGATGGCCACGGCGCCGAAGGGCTGAGCGACATTCCCTGCGGGCTGACCGATCCACTGATCGGGGCCGCCGGAGCCGCGCTCCTCCTCGCGAGCCGGGAGTCCGGTGTCGACACCGTCGCCAGGATCGAGCTCCTGGAGGAGGCGATCGCCCAGGGAGGCGAGCTACCGACGACGCTGCCGATCTCGAACCGGCGGGCCCTCGCTGCGGCGCTCGTTGCCAACGAGGAGCACGAGGCCGCTCTGGGGCACCTCGAGGCGGCCGAACAGCGCTGGCGGGAGGAACAGGCCTACACCGAGCTCGTCGAAGTGCTCATCGCCGCGGCAGAGGTCAACGGTGCCGTCGGGCAGCGAGATCGGTCCGAGCTGCAGGCGTCGGAGGCCGACCGGCTCGCTGAGCGGCTCGGGATGCCGGGCGCCCGACGACGGGCACGACAGCTCCACCAGCTGGGTCACACGACGCCTCCCCAGCAACCGGGCGGCGTCGACGGCGTGATACTGATGAGCGACGTCGTCGGCTCGACTACGGTCAGCTCACAGCACGGTGACCAGGCGTACTACGACCTCGTCATGGATCATCACCACGTCGTGCGAAAGCGCCTCACCGATCACGGTGGCGTCGAGTTCAGCGAGGGCGGTGACAGCCTCTTCGCCTGGTTCGTGGCGCCGGAGGACGCCATCGAGTGCGCCATCGCAATCCAGCTCGACGCCGCTCGCCTGCGGCGGGTGGGTCGGCCGCTCAGCATCAGGATCGGCGTCGCCGGCGGCCAGCCGTTCTTCAGCGGAGGAAGGCCCTACGGCTCGGTGGTGAACCGGGCCGCGGGGCTCACCGAGCAGGCCCGGCCTCACCAGATCATCGTCGACGAGACGATGCTGGCCCGCGTCGGCCCCGTGATCACCGACTTCGCCACCCGCTCGGCCGAGCTGAAGGGATTCGGCTGGCACACGATCGGCGTGCTCGAGGTGTCCGGCCTCGGAATCACCGAATCGTAACGAGTCGTACCGAGCCGTCCCATGGCCCGGGCGGCCCTTGCCTGGGCCGGTGACGCCGACTAGAGAGGGCGACATGCGAGTCCTCATCACAGGGGCGGCCGGCATGCTCGGCCGCAAGCTGACGGCGCGGCTGACGTCGGCCGGTGTGCTCGCCGGCGGCCCGATCGACCAGCTCGACCTGGCCGACATCGCAGCGATCGCCGACGAGGTCGGCCACCGCACGATCGAGGTCGATCTCGCCGAGCCGGGAGCCGCCGAGAGGATCGCGGCGTCCGGCTACGACGTCGTCTTCCATCTCGCCGGGGTCGTGTCCGGTGAGGCCGAGGCCGACCTGACCAAGGGCTACCGGGTCAACCTCGACGGGACCCGTCGACTCTTCGACGCCCTGGCGGCCGCCGACGCGATCCCCCGGGTCGTCTTCACGTCGTCGATCGCCGTCTTCGGCGCCCCGTTCCCCGACATCATCCCCGACGACTTCCATCTCACGCCGCTCACCTCCTACGGCACGCAGAAGGCGATGGGTGAAGGCTTGCTCGCCGACTACTCACGCCGCGGCCTGATCGACGGCATCGGCATCAGGCTGCCGACCATCACGGTTCGGCCTGGCTCCCCCAACGCCGCAGCGTCCGGCTTCTTCTCCGGCATCGTCCGGGAACCGCTGGCTGGCACCGCGGCCACGCTGCCGGTCCCGCGGAGCGTCCGCCACCCTCACGCGAGCCCCCGGACGGCGGTCGACTACCTGATCCATGCCGCTGAGCTCGATACCGCGGCGGTCGGGCCTCGACGTAACCTCACGATGCCCAGCCTGTCGGTCACGGTCCAGGAACAGATCGACGCGCTCGAGCGTGTCGCCGGACCGGCGGCTGTCGACCTGATCGAGGAGCGCCCGGATCCCGCCGTTGCCACAATCGTCAGTGGGTGGCCCGAGCGCTTCGCCACCGATCGGGCCGATGCGCTCGGCTTCCGGTGCGAGCGAACCTACGACGAGATCATCGCCTGCTACCTGGAGGACGACCGACCACGGTCCTGACCGGGGCCGACCCCATCGACAAGGACGGGGCCGACGAGCAGCCGGGGCTATACCGGAAGCTCGTCGGGTGGGAGCGGGGTGTTCGACTTGGCGTAGTCGGCGAGCACGTCGGCGTCGCAGTCTGGACAGAGGTGAACGAGGCGCACCGACTGCATCGAGAGCTGGGTGCCGCGAGCCTTGTCGAGAATCGATTGGAACGCAGGCCGGACATCGGCGGAGCCACACCGCTTGCAGCTCGGGGTCGGATCCCGGTCCCAGACGAGCCCGCAGGCGAGACAGCTGATCGTGATGATCTCCTCCCGCCGCTCACCCCGCAGGCGATCGTCCTCGCCGCAGCGGGCGCACACCAGGTCGGACCCGTCGCTGCCGGATTCGCTACTCATCGAGCCGAGACTACCGGCGACGGGCTGGCTCACCCGCTGCTCAGCGGGCCAGGAGGGCGTGATGGTCGGCGTTGGCCCGGATGTGGCCGGCGGCGAACGAGCACAACGGCGTGATCGTCCTGCCGTCGGCGGCGATGATCTCGAGCAGCCCGTCCATCAGCTGGGCCCCGTACCCGTTGCCCCGGTGGCGGGCGATCGTCTCGACGTGGGGAACGATGACCACGTCGCCGTGTTGGTGGTAGAGGGCGTAGCCAACCAGCTCGTCACCGCGCCAGAGCTCGAAGCGGCTGTCGTGCGCGTTCTCGGTCACCCGGAAGGGGCTGGCGTGCTCATCGGTCGGACTGGCCATGATTCCATGGTCGATCACATCCGGGGGCGCCACAACCCCCGGGTCGTGAACGTCGGCCACCTCAGCCGGCCTCGTCGTCCGGGGTGTCGTCGTGCTCGTCGCCGTCCGGTCCGTCCGGTGGAGCGAAGTCCTGGGGCTCGGCCGTGGCCAAGAACTCCTGGAACTCGCCGACGATCGACTCGACCTCGTCGTCGGAGAACGGGGTGTCCTGCGGATGCACGATCTCGACCCCGGCATCGTCGAGCACCTCCGACCTGACCTGGATCGGGACGCCGGTACGGACGGCGAGGGCGATCCCGTCGCTCGGCCGGATCGAGAGCTGGATGGTCTCGTCCGCCGTCTCGACACCCAGCTCGGCATAGAAGGTGTTGTCCCGCAACTCGGTCACGACCATCGACGTGATCCGGGCGTGGAGCCGCTCGAGCAATTGGGCGACGATGTCGTGGGTTCCGGGCCGTGGCAGCTCGAGACCCTGGAGGCCGATCAGGATCGCCTGCGCCTCTGCCGGCCCGACGAAGATCGGGAGGACGCGGGTGGTCTCGACGTCTTCTCCCAGCAGAACGAGCGTCGACCCTGTCGCCGCGTCCAGATGGACGCCGAGGACTTTCACCGAGACCATCGCAACACCTCCGCGCTCATCGTCCAATCGCACGCTCCCGCTCGCCAGGGCCGAAGGACCGTGTTCGACCGGGGTCCGGCTGCGTCATCGGTCGGGCGCGACGGCCGGCGGCAGCCGAGCTACGGTCGGTCGATGTGGCGCTAGAGCGCAGTGTCGACAGGGTCCTGTCGGGAGTTGGCGGTGGGTAACGCCGGCAACGCGTTCGATCTCGTCGTCGTCGGGCTCGGGGCGATGGGAGCCGCCGCGCTGTACCACGCCCGCCGCCAGGGCCTCCGGGTCCTCGGCATCGACCGCCACCGGCCACCGCACGAGCTGGGCTCGACCCACGCCGAGACGCGGATAACCCGGCTGGCGGTCGGCGAAGGGGCGCCGTACCTGCCGTTCGTCCGCCGCTCTCACGAGCTGTGGCGGGATCTGGAGGCCCGATCGGGCGAGCAGCTGCTCCACCAGAGCGGCGGCCTGATCGTGACCGGACCCGGCTCGCGTCCCGGCGCCCGCTGGGCCGACTTCACCAGCGCTACTGCCCGGATCGCGAGGGAGGCCGGCATCGGCTTCGACCTGCTCGATGCCAGCACCGCTACGGCTCGCTATCCGGCGATCGTCGGTCTCGACCGCCACCAGGTCGGCTTCGAGCCCACCGGAGGAATCGTGATGGCCGAGCGGGCGCTATCGGTGCAGCTGACCCTGGCCGAAGCCGACGGCGCGATCGTCCACACCGACGAGACCGTGGATGACGTCGTGCCAGGCGGCGACCATGTCGATGTGGTGACCGATCGGGACTCCTACCGGTCTCACCACGTCGTCCTGTCCACCGGGCCCTGGGTCCGCGAGCTCGCGGACCCGAGCGACGGAGCGCTCACGTCGGTTACCCGTCAGGTTGTCTACTGGTTCGAGGTCGACGATCCCGACGCATTCACCATCGAGCGGTTCCCGTTCGTGATGTGGATCGGCGCCAGCGACGCCGAGTACCTCGGCGTCTTCCCGATCCCGCCGGGTGGGACCTCCGCCCTCAAGGTGCTCGGCGAGCAGTTCGAGTCGACCACCGATCCCGAGACGGTCGACCGGACCGTCTCGCCGTCCGAGATCGACGCGTTCTATGAGCACTGCGTCGAGCCTCGCATCGCCGGAGTCAACCGCCGCTGCGTTCGGGCCACGGTCTGTCTGTACACCAACACACCCGACGATCACTTCCTGATCGATTCCGACCCCCGGTCCGACCACATCACGGTGATGTCGCCCTGCAGCGGCCACGGGTTCAAGCACTCGGCCGCCCTCGGCGAGGCAGTCGCCGAGCGGGTGGCGACCGGCACCAGCACGCTCGACCTCGACCCGTTCCGGCGCCGGCGATTCGCCGTTTGACGCAGACAATCGATGGCGTTCGCGACCCAGGAGCGGTGAGTTCTGGAACGACGTCCTGGTGTCGGTCTCCTTCATCATCGGCACGGTCGGTATCGGTATCGGTCTCGCCGTCGCCATCGCCCTGCTGCTGGCCTATC
>JAOTYQ010000306.1 GCA_029861725.1 Acidimicrobiia bacterium
ACGGGGCGAAGACGCACGACATCGGCCACGAACCGGCGGCCCGGATGAAGTTCTACGTGCTCGATCCGCTGTTCTGCTTCGATCCCGACGATCCGAGCAACAGACCGGTCCCCGGCGACGGCCTCGCCCCCGGGGTCGTCTGGGCCAGCTACCCGGATCGCATCCGAGCGCTGTTCACCCGGTCGTTCACCGCCGGCCTCCACGAGCCGACCGAGCGCGTCGTCGACGCCGAGTGGTGTGACGCGCTGTCCGAGCTCGAAGATCGCTACCACGAGTGCTCGGCCTGTCGAGGTCCGTGCTATCTGGAGGGCGACCGGCCAGCGGCCCGTTGTGCGTACTGCGCATCACCCAGCGGCGAGGTCGTGGCACTCTGCTTCGACCGCAGGCACGTCGTGGTCAGGGACGAGGCCCGGGTCGTCGCTGATCGGGTCCGACACGACTTCGACTACGAAACGGTGGTTGGCACCGTCGAGCCCCACCCCTCGATCGCCGGGCTCTACGGCCTCCGCAACGACACCGAGCAGTCGTGGACCTACCGTGACGTTGGCGGAACCATGCGCGTCGTCGCCCCCGGTAAGCGGGGGAGTCTGGTGGTCGGCGCCGAGCTCGACCTCGGGGGACACTGGGCCCGGGTCGTCAGCCTCGGGAGCGATCGCCGCTGTTGTCGCTGAGGTCGAGGCGCTCCCTGTCTCGCCGCCTGACCACGCCACGCGACATCAGCCACTCGATCAGCGCATCTCGGTACCGCGAGCCGCCGCCTCCGGGCCCGCCGGCCCTGGCGACCTTCTCCTGGGCTCGCCGCAGGTCGGCCTTGACCTTGCCCTCCTCGACCCGGAGCCGATGGGCAGCAGCGCGAAAGGAGTTCGGCTCCCGTCGGTAAGCGGGAGGCAACTGCAGGTAGTTCTCGTAGATGGCGAGAACGGAGAGCAGTTCGTTGTCGGTCAGGGTCATCGGGCTCTCCAGGTCGGTCGTCGCCGACTCCGACCCGGCGAGATCGGCCCTGAGGTCCGGTCGTTCGGTGGTGGGGATCTCGAGCACGACAGCGATGTCGGCCCCTTCACAGGGGACCCTGATCCAGGCATCGTCGTGGAGCACCGGGAGCGACTCGCGACCCTGGCCCGCCGGCTGCAGCTCGACCTCGGTGCCGGCGTCGACGAGATAGAAGGAGCGCCGCCCGATGTTGGTCAACTCCCACGCGTACCGTCCGAACGCGATCCGACCGGCTCGCCGCGACACCGATCGATCTCCATTCCCCAGATCGAGCACGAGGTCGGCATCGGGGCCCCGACCGAAGACGCAGTCGTCGCCAGGTCCGCACCGCAGCTCACGGCTCCCCGATCTGACCAGCACCAAGTCGAGCGTAGTCGGTACATACTGAGCGTCGTATGGTGCCGGTCGGTCGAGAGGACCTCTACGCCAGGATCGATCGGGCGCTCGATGCCGTGCAGCGATCCGGAACCGATCTGCTGGTCGAGAACCGCAAGACGTGTGCCATCGTCGCCGACTTGATCGCCGAACCGAAACTCGACACCCACGCTGAAATCATCGCTCTGCGGTCGGTGCTGGCGACGCTCGGTCGAAGCGGGGCCCGACCAGGCGGCTCGGCCCGCCGCCCGGTTGCCGACGAGCTCATCGGGGCCGACGGCGCCCTCGGGGCCGAGACGGTCGACGCCGTCGTCGACGTCGTGGCGGGCCGCCTCGGCTTGTCACTCGTGGACAACGATGAGGGCTCGGACGACGGCTCAGCCAACTCCTCGCCACCGCCGGCGCCCTGGCGACCCCGAGCGGGGGTGATCGCAGGCCTGGCTGTCGCCCTCCTGGTCGTCGTCGGTGGCGTCGCTGGCTGGTTGGCCTTCGTCGACCCTGCGGGTCAATCGAACGACGGCGACGAGAGCGACACGACCGACGGGGTTGTGAGCCCGGCGGCCAACGAGAGCCAGGGCAACGACGCGCCCCTTGACGACACAACGTCGGGTGGCAACGGCGGTGCGTCGGAGCTCGCCGAAAAAGCGAACCAGCGGTCGATCTCAGCGGTCTTCGAACCGGTGAGGGAGGGGCCGTTCGAGGTGACCCGAAGCTGGCGAATCCCCGAGGGCGGCGAGGAGCTGATCGGCCTCATCCTGGTCAGCCGGGTGGAGTCCGGCGGCGGTGCGCAGCGCCTCCACAACGAGCTGATCCCGAGGCTCGCCGTCGACGAGGCAGCCTTCGACAACGTGGCGCTCCTGGTCTGGACGCCGCAGCCACTCGCGGCGGTGGGCCTCGGAGCCCGCTTCGATGCCGGAAGCCTGGCGGAAGGCGAGAGCCTGGAGATCCAGTTCCGAGCGCCGCTACGAGACGGTCAGCCGGTGGACGAGGCCGAGATGTTCGCCTGGTTCGCCGCCTGGGAGGTCGACTTCGCCGGCCTTCGACCACTCGGCGAGTCGGAGTTCGACGAGCTCGTCGAGCCCTCGATCGAGCAGGGCTGACCTCCTCCTCGGCGGCCTGGCTCCCGCCGGGCCGCTCGGCGAGCAGCGGGGGTCACTCGGTGCGATGCTGGAGTGGTGGTGTCGGTTCGTCATGGGAGTCAGCGGTCGTGACCGCTGCTGAGCTCGACCTCGAAGCCGTCCTGGCCGAGCACCCGTTGACAGCGCCGCTCCCGTCGGACGTGCGGCAGCGCCTCGCCGCCCTCGTGTCGCGCCGTGATCTCGACCCCGGTGACGTGCTCGTCGAGGAGGGCACTACCGGCGACGCGGCGTTCCTCGTCGTTGCGGGGCGGCTGAGCGCGTCGGTCGCCGGGGTGCCGGTCGGGACGATCGGACCGGGCGAGACGGTGGGGGAGATGGCGTTGCTCACCGGCGCCCGTCGCACCGCCACCGTCATGGCCAAGCGCCCGTCGATCGTGCTCAGCCTCGGAGCCGACGACTTCGCCGCCGTCCTCGCCGACCATCCCGAAGCTCACCGGGCACTGACCGCCCAGCTCGTCTCCCGGCTCGACTCGACGCTGCGAGGTCGGAGCCGAAGCGACGACCAGGCCACCGTCATCGCCGTCACCGGAGACGACCGAGCGCTCGGCGACCGCGTTGGACACCGACTGGCGGCCTCGATCGCCGCGCTGGGCACCACCGTCGCCGGTCCGGTGGCGGTCAGTGGCACCGACCTGCTCCGCCTCGAGGTCGATCACGACGTGGTCATCGTCGCCGCCGATTCCGAGCGGCTCGGGCCCGGACCGTCACCCTTCGACCGGGTCGTGTACATCACCCCGGCCGCGCGCAGGGGTCGCCTCGCGCTGTCGGCGAGGGGAGCGACCGACCTGGTGCTCGTCCACGACGACCACGTACGGCTGCCGAACGGCACCCGTGACCTGCTCCGCCAGGCCGACGATCCGGGCCCGATCGGTGGATCGAGGGCCCGACCGGTCGTCCACCATCACCTGCGCAGCAGCTCCACCACCGACGCTGACCGGCTGGCCCGACGCCTGTTGTCGCGCGAGCAGGTGCTCGTGCTCGGCGGCGGTGGCGCCCGGGGCCTGGCCCACCTCGGCGTCTACCGGGCGCTGACCGAGGCCGGGATCGAGATCGACGCCGTCGTCGGGGTCTCCGCCGGGGCGATCTTCGCCGCCTGCGTCGCCCTCGACTGGACGCCCGACGAAGCGATCGCTCAGAGCACGGCGGTGTTGATCGAGCCCGGTCGGCTCGTCGACCTCACCGTCCCCATGGTTGCCCTCAGCTCCGGTCGGCGAGTGACCGATGCGATCCGCACCGGGTTCGGTGCCGACGCCGACGTCGAGGACCTGTGGCGGCCGCTCACCTGCCTGTCGGCCGACCTCACGACGCTGTCGTCGCGCATCCACACCGACGGTCCGTTGTGGCGGGCCCTACGGGCCTCGGTGGCCGTGCCCGGCGTGTTCCCGCCCCTGGTAGAGGGCGACGCCGTGCTCGTCGATGGTGGCGTCGTCGACAACCTTCCGGTCTCGCTCGCCCGCGAGTTGTACCCGGGGGCCACGATCATCAGCTCCGATGTCGGGCGCCGGGCCGAGACGATGACCGTCGACCTCCCACCCGATGGCGTGGTCAGCGGTTGGCGATCGCTGTGGCATCGCATCGGTCGTCGCAGGCAGACCCCGACGATGGTGAAGCTGCTGTACCGGCTGACGGCCCTCGGCGGGGGGGCCGACACCCTGGTCGAGGGTGACATCCACATCAGTCACGAGCTGGCCGGCATCGGGGTGTTCGACTTCGGCCGAGGGCGCCCGGCGATCGACGCCGGCTACCAGCGCACGCTGTCGGTCCTCTCTGCTCACCCTTCACCGCTCTGCGTGAGCGCGACGGCCCGCCAAACGGCCGAGGCGGCGAAGTAATCCCAGGTAGTGCGGACAATTCGGCAGAACGATTCGCCGGCGTCGCGCAGAGTGGATGGCCACGGTGCGGGTGATCGCGTCGAGCCGCAGGGAGGGACAACTGATGCTGAGCGCACTCGCTGATCTGACGATGCGTCGCCATCGAGCGACGCTTGCCATCGTCGGGTTGGTCGTCATCGGGGCCGCCATCGTCGGTGGCGGGGTACGTGACCGCCTGTCGGTCGGCGGGTTCACCGATCCGGCGGCCGAGTCGAGCGTGGCGGAGGCCGAGATCGAGGCGGCGTTCGACGCCGGCCCCGCCAACCACGTGTTCGTGGTGACGATGCGCGACGAGTGGGTCTACTCCCCGGGGAACGCCGCCGCCGGGCTCGCCCTGACCGAGCAGATCGAGGCCGAGCCCGGGGTCACCGATGTCGTCTCCTACTGGTCGTTCGGTGAGGTCCAACCCCCGGCCCAGAGCCCACTGCGGGACCAGATCGGCACCAGGGCGCTGATCGCCGTTCGGCTCGTCGGCGACGAGAACGCGCAGCGGGCGACCGCAGAGCGGCTCGACGCCTATGTCGGCGAGACCGAGCGGTTCGTGGTCGAGGCCGCCGGTGCCGTCGAGGTGAGCCGGCAAGCGGCCGCCATCGCCGAGGGTGATCTCGCCCGATCGGAGCTCCTCGCTGCGCCGCTCACGCTACTGGCCCTGATCATCGTGTTCCGGGGCGTTCGGGCCGGATTGCTGCCGTAGGCGGTGGCGGCCGGTGCCGTGCTCGGCACCTTCGCGGTGCTGAGCCTGCTGGCGGTGCTGATCGAGGTGTCGATCTTCGCCGTCAACCTGACGACCGCGCTCGGACTGGGCCTCGCCATCGACTACTCGCTGCTGATCGTTGCCCGCTACCGGGAGGAGCTGGCGGCTGACCGGACGGTCGAGCACGCCCTTCGGCGGACGCTGCAGACCGCCGGTCGGACGGTCGTGTTCAGCGCGGCGACGGTCGCGGCGTCGCTCGTCGCGCTCGTCGTGTTCCCGGTCGTCTACCTGCGGTCGTTCGCCTACGCCGGCGTGATCGTGGTCACGGTCGCCGCTGCGTCGGCCCTCGTCGTGCTGCCTGCGCTGCTCGCCTGGATCGGGCCCCGGCTCGCTCCTCGGACGCCGCCCCGGCTGCCAACGACCGCCCCGGCGACCGCCTCGGCGACCGACCCCGAGCCGTTCTGGGGTCGCCAGGCTCGTCGGGTCCTGCGCCGCCCGGCGCTGTGGGCCATCGGGTCGGCCGTCGTCCTGGCCGCGCTGGCGATCCCGTTCGCCGGCGTCGACCCTGGCCGGGTCGACGACCGGGCGCTCCCCGCCGACGCCTCCGCCCGCCGGGCCACCGACGACCTGCGGGAGCACTTCTCATTCGGCGAGGCCAACCCGATCGCCGTGTTCGCCCCAGGGGCCGATCCCGACGATGTCGACACCCTCGTCTCCTACGAGCAGGCGGTGCTCGCCATCCCCGGCGTCGTCAGGGTCGACTCGACGATCGGGTTCACCCGCAGCGACAGTCGGGTCCCGCCCCGGGCCTACAACGAGCGGTTCCGGTCGGACGTCGGCACCTGGTTCAGCGTCGTGAGCTGGTACGACCCCGACGACCCTCGGGTCGACGACGTGGTCGCCGCACTGCGGGCGACGACCGGTCCGTACGACGAGGTCCTGGTCGGCGGACCGCTGGCCGTCATCGGCGACACCGTCGACGTCGTGGTCGGTCGGGTTCCCTTGGCGCTCGCGATCGTCGCTGCGATCACGTTCACGCTGCTGTTCCTGCTGACCGGCAGCCCGCTGCTCGCCCTCAAGGCGGTCGTGCTCAACGTGGCGAGCCTCACCGCGACGTTCGGGGCGCTGGTCTGGGTCTTCCAGGACGGTCACCTCAGCGATCTGCTCGGGTTCACCCCCACCGGCGAGGTCGACGTGTTCACCCCGATCCTGATGTTCTGCATCGCCTTCGGGTTGTCGATGGACTACGAGGTCTTCGTGCTGGCCCGGGTGAAGGAGGAGTACGACCTCACCGGCAGCAACCGCCTGGCCATCGTCAACGGGCTGGCCCGCACCGGCGGGCTGGTCACCGCGGCGGCGGTGGTCCTCACGATCGTCTTCGTCGCCATCGCCACCTCCGGCGTGGCCGTGGTCAAGATGCTCGGTGCCGGCCTGGCCCTCGCCGTGCTGATCGATGCCTTCGTCGTCCGGGCGACGCTGACGCCGGCGCTTCTCGCCCTGGCCGGTCCCTTGAACTGGTGGGCGCCCCGTTCCCTTCGCCGATTCCACCTCCGCTGGGGAGTGTGGGAAACCGACCCGCTGGAGGTCCCCTCATGAACCAACGCAAGCAACTCGCCAACCGGCTGCTCGACGTGTCGCTGTTCAGCCGATGCGATCCCCGCGATCTGCGCATCGTGGCCCGCCACACCACGATCGCCGAGCCGGCCGCCGAGGTGAAGCTGGTGACCCAGGGCCAAGCCGGCGACGCTCTCTTCGTGCTGCTCGACGGCTCGGCCCGTGTCGAGCGAGACGAGGTCGTCGTCGCCGAGCTCGGTCCGGGGGACTACTTCGGAGAGCTGGCGCTGCTCGACCCGGCACCGCGGGCCGCCACCGTCACCACCACGGCGCCGTCGGTCGTCGCCGTGCTCGATCTCCGGATGTTCCGAGTTCTCCTGCGCGATGTCCCGCCATTGTCAGCCGAGCTCCTGGCTCAGTTGGCTCGGCGAGTCAGGGACGCAGGGGCTGTGCCGACCAGCGCCGAGGTCGGCTTCTGACAACCCACCAACCCACCAACCCAT
>JAOTYQ010000307.1 GCA_029861725.1 Acidimicrobiia bacterium
CCTCCGATTTCGCTTTCGCTTTCGCTTTCGCCGCCACCGGTGTCGGTGTCGGTGTCGTCGTCCCCGCATGCGGCGGCGACGATGGCCAGAGCGAACAAGGCGGCAAGAAACCGCCAAAGCCTTCTTTTCTGCATGTTCTCCCCTTGCTTCCCTCGAGGGTGTATCCGCTCACCGATGGGCCGGTCAGCGGAGCTGTCCTGTTGACAACGTTGTCAAACCCTAGTCACCATGGCTTCGTTGTCAACATCCCGACCCAACCCTGAAACAATCGGTCCGGTCGCAGTCCGGCGACCGACCATGCGGGACGTAGCGAACGCGGCCGGTGTCAGCCTCAAGACGGTCTCGAGGGTGGTCAACAACGAAGCCAGCGTGACCGCAGGACTCGAGCAGCGGGTGCGATCGGCCATCCGCGCGCTCGGCTACCAACCCGATGACCGCGCCCGGTATCTACGGCGGGCAGCGACCGGATCCCGGAGCCTCGGCTTCGTGCAGACCGACGTGGCCAACCCGTTCTTCGCCGCCATGTTCAGGGGGTTGGAGGATGTGGTCCGGGCCGAGGGTTTTCTCGTCTTCGCCGGCTCGTCCGACGCCGACCCCGATCGTGAGGAAGAACTGGTCCGTGCCTTCATCGCACGACGGGTCGACGGGCTGGTCATCGCGTCGGCTCGGTCGGACCTGTCGTTCCTGGCGGCGGAGGTCGAGCACGGTACGCCCCTGGTCTTCGTCGACCTCGAACCGGCGATCGACCTTGGCGACGTGGTTCGTACCGATCACTACGGCGGGGCGGCCATGGCCACTCGGCATCTCCTGGAGCACGGCCATCGCCGGATCGCCTTCCTCGGTGACAGCCCGATGTTCTTCTCGGCCCGCGAGCGTCGGCGGGCGTTTGTCGACGTGATGGCCGAGGCCGGGTGTCCGACGCCATGGCTCCTGACCGATCTCACCACTCCCGAGGAGTCCGAGGCCGCGGCCCACGAGCTCCTGAACCGGGCCGACCGGCCGACAGCGCTGTTCACGGCCCAGAACTTCGTGACGATCGGCGCGGTCAAGGCCATGCACGGGCTTGGCGTGCAGCACGAGATCGCGCTGGTCGGCTTCGACGATGTCGACATCGCAGAGCTCGTCGAGCCGAAGCTCACGGTGGTACCCCAGGATCCGGGCGCCCTGGGGCGCCTGGCCGGTGAGCGCCTGTTCGCCCGCCTCGCAAGCACTGGCCGACCTTTCGAACGCACCGTGCTCGAGTCGAAGCTGATCCCTCGCGGCTCAGGCGAGATCCGCCCTTCCTGACCGACCTCGGCCGCCTGCGCGTTGAGGTGGCAGCCGGAGTGGGTCTTGGCGGTTGGTCGGTAGGTTCCTGATTCTGGTGGGGATCCTAAAGATCTTCCCCGCCGCAACGATCAGAAGGTCTCCCCGACGAGACCGGCCTGCTCGACGGCGGCGGTCAGATCGGCCCAGCCCGAGCTGTCGGCAGTGACCCACCGCGTGAGGTGTTCGCGCTTCATCATGTCAGCGACGTTCGGATCACTCGGGTCCATGGACAGAAGGATCTCGACGAACCGGTCGGCAATGGCGGGATCGAGTTGGGGGCCGGCGGTGAACGCGCAGTGACAGAACGGACGGCTACGCCAGACCTCTACGAAGTCCTCGGGTTCGAGTCTCCGCCTGCGGATCAGGTGAGCGAGCCATGGCTCGAAGATGGCACCAGCATCGGCGACACCGCCGACGATGGCGTCGAAGATCGCTGTGTCGTCGACCCAGCGCTTCAAGTCGGAGTACTCGCGCGGCTCGAGCTCGACTGCTTCGCAGTCGGTCGTCGGGTCGAGGCCGTCCTCGCGAAGCTGGGTGACGGGGATGAGGAAGAGCTCACTGGAGGTCTCGACGCCGAGCGCGAGCCGTGCCCCGCGTAGATCATCGACGCTGCCGATCCCGGAGTCGGCCCTGGCGACGATCACCGTGTGGGAGTCGGCGTCGGTGTCGCGCATCGCAAGCGTGCGGCACCGGCCCTCGGAGCGGGCCAGGCACTGGACGTGGGCCATCGGTGCGTTCCAGGCGATGTCGAGCTCACCTGAGAGCAACGCCTCACCCATCGCATCGTAGGTCGAATACAAGGCGTACTCGATCGGCATACCGTGCTCGACGAACCACCGACGAACGGCGTTCCAGATCACAACCGCGTTGGCAGGATCCGCCGCCGTCGCCCCGACAAGCAGCCGTCGAGTCACCCCCTAGACGGTAGTCGACACCGGCAGCGTCATCGCCCACTGCCGAGGACGATCCCGGTTGTGCGCGGCTGATGAGGCCGGGGGGAGCTCCTCGGCTCAAACATGGTGGAGAGCTGGTCGAGGATCATTCCAGCTGACCTTGGTCACATCTGATCTCTACTACGACATCGGTACGTCGCGGTTCGGAATCTACGAGTCGTGGACGGCCCGTCGCAACGAGGCCACCGCCGGTGGCGAGTAAACGGCCTGGTTCAAGGACTCGGAGGGCAACATTCTGGCCCTAGGCTCCAGCTGATACGTGGTGCGGTCTCCGCACGTCACCGCCGGATGTGCAGCACCGCCCACCGCCCTGGCGAGAAGTCGAGTCAGGCCAACCGGCCGCCGAGCGATCGTCGACTACGACTGGAGAAGTTCAATCCAGCGGGGCCCGAGGTAGAGACGGGCCACGGTCCGGGCGAGCCAGCGCTGCGCGTCCGGTTCGAAGCCCCGCAGCTTCGATCGTCGACGCTGGCCGACCTCGACCTCACTGGGTCGAGGCGCCCGTCGCGACCCCAGGAACATCAGCGCCGACGTCGTCGGTCTCGGTGCGCATGCGCTTGGCGTAGTGCGAGGGTCTCCGTGCCAGCCTGCCGGATCGTTGGGACCGTAGCCGAGGTGGCCTGGATCTCGGCCTCCGCAGTCCTCGATGTCGGTTCTTCTGCACAGCTGGAGCGATGCTTGCTCAAACATCGACTACCAGGAAGAATGGCCGAATGGGCGGGGACACTAAGACTCACGACGTGTTCGTGAGCTATGACTCGCGCGACCGAGCTCGGGTGGAGCCAGTGGCGCAGGCCTTGGAAGGCGAAGGCCTGTCCGTTTTCGTCGACCAGTGGTATCTCGCGCCTGGGCAGTCTTGGCGTCGAGGCCTCGAGGAGGCGTTGCGCGCGAGCCGAGCCGTGGCGGTGTTCGTCGGTGCGCAGGCCGACGGGCTAGGACGCTGGCAGCTCCGGGAAGTTGATCTGGCTCTCGACCTCCAAGCGCAGGACCCGGAGCTTGCGGTAGTCCCGGTCTTGCTCCCCGGCGCAGATCCCCCGCTTGGCTTCTTGTCGATGAACACCATGGTGGACCTCCGAGAGGGTCCACCCGGCAGCGAGGCGGTGCATGCGCTCGCTGGAGCGGTTCGTGGTCGGCTTCCTCGCTCGGAGGAACTAGCGGCACTCGAGGCGGCATCTCCCTACCGAGGGCTGCGGCCCTTCCGAGAGGAGGACGCGCCGTTCTTCTTCGGTCGGGAAGCATTCACGGAGACGTTGGCCGAGGTAGCCCAGGGGTCCTCCCTGGTAGCCGTAGTGGGGCCATCGGGAAGTGGCAAGTCGTCGGTGGTGCGAGCGGGCCTGAGCCCGAGGCTGCGTCGCGATTCGGAACAGGTGTGGGATCTGTGCGACTTGATTCCTGGAAGGCGTCCGTTCGACGCGCTGGCAGGCACCCTCATTCCGCTGCTGGACCCAGACTTGAGCCAGACCGACCAGCTGCGCGAAGCGAACAAGCTCGCCCACTACCTAGCCGACGGCCAGGTGAGCCTGGGTGACGTGGCAGAGAGAATTCTCGCCAACCAACCTGGCACGGATCGGCTGATGGTGACGGTCGATCAATGGGAAGAGCTCTATACCCTCGCTATTGACGAGACTCGCCGCCGATTCATCGACGTGATCCTCGAGGCGACCGGAGAGGGATCGGTGTCGGTTGTCCTGACTCTTCGCGGTGACTTCTACGGACAGGCACTGCAACATCGCCGACTGGCTGATCGCCTCCAGGGCGTCGTTGTCAACCTCAGCACCATGGACCAGCCGGAGCTGGAGAGAGCCATCGTGAAGCCAGCCGAAAAGGTTGGCCTGACGTTCGATCCCGGCCTCGTTCCGCGGATCCTGAGCGACATCGGTGAGGAGCCAGGCCATCTGCCGTTGCTCGAGTTCGTGCTCGACGAGCTCTGGAAGCGTCGCCGCAGTGGACGGCTGGTCCACGACACGTACGCCGCGATGGGGGGCGTGCAGGGAGCGATGGCCCGCCGCGCTGACGAAATGGTCGATTCCTTTCCGCTCGACCAGCAGGATGAGATCCGGCGTGTCTTCCTCCACCTCGTTCGGCCCGGATCTGGAACTGAGGACACTCGGAGGCGCGCAACCTTCGGCGAAATGGGCGAGACGACCCGTCCGCTCGTGCAGCGCCTCGCCGATGAAAGGCTGCTGGTCACGGGCAGGGATCCCTCCACCGGCGAGGAGACCGTTGAGGTCGCCCACGAGGCACTGATCCAGAATTGGGACCGGCTTCGCGGGTGGGTCGACGAAGATCGTGACTTCTTGGCGTGGTCGGAGCGGCTGCGATCGGCACGGAGCATCTGGGTTCACGCAGACCACGATGAAGACGCGTTCTTGCGCGGAGCGACCTTGGCCGAGGCCAACCACTGGATCCGCGAGCGGGCCGATGACGTGCCACCTGACGAGAGGGACTTCATCGAAGCGAGCAACCGGCAGACGCAGCAGAGGCAGCGTAGGCGACGTCTCACGATTGTCGGGGCGACGGTGCTCGCGACCGCGCTCGCGATCTTCGGCTTGTTCCAAGTACTGAGAGTACGAGTCGTCGAGGTCGCAGAAGAAGAGCGGCGGGCCGAGGCCTTGCTCGGTCAGGGGCGACTGCTTGCCCCCACCCAGCCCGAGCTCGCGGCCATCGCCCTCAGCGAGTCGTATGAACTACGCGAGGACCCGCGTACGATCGCCGCGATCGGGGATATTCTGATGGGCTCGCAGCGCACGGAGGCCTTTGCGCCCGAAGGTGGATCAGCGGCTCTGGCCATTCATCCCGACGCTGGTTCCCTGGCTGTCGGCACCGGTACTGGCGACGTTCTCATCCTTGGGCTCCCGACCTTCGAGCCGATCGGCCAACCCTTGGAGGGGCTCGATGGCTCTGTTCGCCGAGTTGCGTTCAGTCGGGATGGAGCGGTGCTGGCCGCGGTCGATGACCAAGGTGCGGTGTTCGCCTGGGCAACAGAGACAGGCACCATCGTGTTGGAGGCAACTGAAACGTATCAAGGAACACTGCGCGCCCTCACGTTCCTCCCCGCAACCGGTGAGCTCGTCGCGGCCGGTCGCGACGGTCGCATTGTCCTCTGGGACCTGAGCGATTCGTCAGCGAGAACGATATCGGTGACCGACAATCTGTTCGACCCCGACGAGCCCGACGACCCAGTGAATTGGAACGAGCTCGCAGCACACCCCGACAAACCGCTCATTGCTGCTTCGTCGTTCGGTGGTGACATCGCATGGTGGGACACAGAAACGGAAGTCTTACTGAAGGCTCACAAGGACGCACACCGCGGCGCCGTATGGGCCGCTTCCTTCACCGCCGACGGACGCTTGATCACCGCCGGGGCAGACCGGATGATTCGAATGTGGGATGACTCCCCCGGTGGGCTACTTGCCTCGGTGGCTGGCCATACCCAGGGGATCAGCAGCATGACGATCTACGAGTCACTTGGAGATGGAGCCGGCGCAAACGAAGGACGTTTGGCAGCTACAGGGGGCCTCGATCAGATCAGACTCTGGGAATTGACCGACGATGGCCTGACGCCACTACGAAGTCCGAGCGGCGATACGGCGGCGATCTCGTCGTTGGTATTCGGCCCCGACGCATCGACGCTGGTCGCCACCAACGACAACGAGCTCCGCCTGTTCGACACGGCGCCGGGTGGTCAAATCAACAAGCCCAAAGAGGTCAGCGGTGAGCGGGTGTGGTCACTGGGATTCGATGGCGCCGGCTCGATGGTCATCGTGGTCAGCACCGGCGTGGTTCAGCTCTGGGATCCCACGCTGTCGACCGGTTCCCGCGAGTGGGAACTGGACCGCGCCCAATGGTTTGCCAGCACGCAGGACGGATCTCGCCTCGCACTCGGTCGCAGAGATGGCATGGTCACGATCATCGACCTCGATACCGACAAGATGGATGAGGTGCGCCTGAACGAGTGCGACATCCCCCAACCAGGAGGATCGTCGCCGTCACCTTGCAGCGTCAGGGGGCTGGCGTGGAGCGTTGACGGGCGATTTCTGGCGACAGTCAGTCGCGATGATGCGCGCATCCGCATCCTGGACGTCGAGTCTGGGAACGTCAGCGCGCTCGACAGACCTGTCGAGTTGGAGCTGCCAGTTGTGTCTGGGCGCAACCGGCCCCGGCACGAGGGGTTCCGGGCGGTCGTGTTCACAGAGGATGGTCTCCTCCTCAGCGGTGGAGAGGATGGCGCAATTCGCAGGTGGAATCCAGAAACCGGCGAAGAGCTCGACCGTGTCAGAGAACACGAGATCTTCGTGTACGATCTTGCCCTCAGTCCGGACGGCACGCAATTGGCTTCCGCATCGGAGGACGGAACCGTCAAGCTGTGGAATGCGGAGGATCTCACCCTCATACGCAGTTTCGAGGGACACAAGGGGCCCGTCTACACGGTGACCTTTTCTCCAGATGGGCGCCACGCTGCCTCAGGAGGTGGCGACCAAGTCATCCGCGTGTGGGAGCCGACGACTGGTGAAGAGGCGGCAAGATATCGAGGCCACATCGGAACGGTACGCGCGCTTGCCTTTGCACCAGACGGGGAGAGGTTGGTCAGTGGCGGGCTTGATAGAACCGTTCGTGTCTGGGACGTGGACTGGGCAAGATGGCCAGGTCTTCTCTGCGATTGGATGCAGCAGACGGTGAGCGTCGAGGATTGGACGCAGGTCATGGGCGACGAGCCATACGATCCGGTCTGCGCTCAATAGCAACCCGGTCGTCATCGTTCGGGCTCCTCCATCCGGGCAGAGGAACCGCATGATCGCCGATTGTAAGCGGGCCGGCGGCGCGCCAACGGCAG
>JAOTYQ010000309.1 GCA_029861725.1 Acidimicrobiia bacterium
CAGCGAGGCGGTGTAGCAGGTCGCCATCAACACGAAGGCCCACGAGTCGCCGACGAACTCGAGCAGCGCCCCACCGGAGAGGAAGCCGACCATGTTGCCCGTAGCGGTCGAGAACATCTCGAGCGCCACCGCTCCGGTGATGTGGTCCGGGCCCACGAGGTCGTAGACGAGGGCCCGCCGGTTCGTCATGTCGAGCACGCCGCCGATCCCCACGGCGAAGACGAAGACGTAGATCATCCACGGCCGCCACCACCCGGTGGCGACGACAACGGCCATGGCTGCCGACAGCGGTGCGAGCACGGCCAGGTTGCGCATCAGGGTACGCCGCCGGTCGAACCGGTCCGAGACCGTCCCGGCGACGAGGCCACCGACGAACATCGGCAGGAAGAAGGCAGTCCCGACCAACTGCACCGCGAGGGGGGATCCGGTCCGCTCGTTGATGAGATAGGAACCGAGGAACACCCCCATCCACCGGGTCACGTTCCACAGGAAGCCGCTCCCGAGCAACAGTGGATAGCCGGGCACCCCGAGCGACGACAGGCCACGGCTGGCCCGAAGACTGCGGGTGCCGGCGAAGGCGGAGGAGCTCGATGTCAACGGGTCAGCGTCTTGTCGGCGAGCATGCGGTCGACCTGCTTCGCCACGACCTTCCCCATCTCCGGGTGGGTCAGGATCCAGAACGTCTCGTTGACGACCGCATCGAGCACGAGCGGACCGACCTCATCGGGGTCCATGCCTTCGGCCAGGGTGGCGGTCAGCATGTCCCAGAACTTCCGGCCGGTGTCGGTCTCGATATGCTCGGCCGCCGATTCCGGTTGCCGATTTCGCTGGCTGTCGACGATGTTGGTGTTGATCGGACCAGGGCACAGGACCGACGCCCGCACGTTGGACCCGGCCAGCCGGAGGTCGCGCTCGAGGCTTGCCATGAGGGCGACGACGCCGTGCTTGGCAACGTTGTAGGCCCCGAGGGATGCACCGGCATAGAGCCCGGCCATCGAGGCGGTCGAGTTGATGTGCCCCTCGCCCTGGGCCTCCATGAGCGGCAGGAACACATGCACCCCGTTGATCGGGCCCCACAGATCGATGTCGAGAGTCCAGCGCCAATCCTCCATCGAGGTCGCCGCGATCGGGTCTGCTACGCCGACACCGGCATTGTTGCAGAGGACGTGCACGCTCCCGAAGCGGTCGGTAGCGGCCGCAGCCAACGACTCGACGTCGGTCAGGCGGGAGACGTCTGTCTTGACGCCCAGCGCCTCGGTTCCGGCCTCGGCCAGCTCGGCGACGACCTCCTCGAGCGGGTCCTGCTCGATGTCGGCGAGCACGAGCTGCATGCCCTGGGAAGCGAAACAGCGGGCGATGCCCCGCCCGATCCCGCTGGCTCCTCCGGTTATCACGGCGGTCTTGCCGGTCACATCCATAGTCATCGACTCCGTTCACTGCTGTCGGCTCCGGCGGTGTCGGCCGACCATCCCGGAGGCCACACTGCACGGGGTGAGCACGCGCTGTCCAACGTCGAGCGAGTGATCGTGGCAACCGGGCTCGCAATTCATCTCCTCGTTCCGGCCCGTGCCCGCGATCCGCAGCAGCGGGTGGTCCTGTTCGAGGCCACCGGGGGGGCCGGGAGGCGTTCTGGGTCAGCTTCCTCAACTCGCCGGCCTTCGCCACCTATGCCTTCGCCTGGATGGCCCGGTTGGAGGAAGATCAACGCTACCAGGTAAGGGCTGATCAAACGGGGCGACGACCGCCCTGCCGCCGCGCCCTAGTGCTGGCGGTCGGAAGCGAGGTGGCCGACCCTGTGGCCGCTCGCCCAGTCCTCCGATTCCGGCGCGTCGGTGATCCCGCCCAGAATATTGAGTTGGGGCACCTCCCGCATGCTCCGCTTCATCTCGGCGAAGCCCGGGAACGCAGCGAGCGTCGTCACGGCGTCCCAGAGTCGCACGGCGTCGCCGGGGTCGGGGATGCGTGAGATCACCGGGCCGAAGAACGACAGCCCGTCCGGAGGTTGGAAGGTGATGATCGGGGTGCCGACGTCACGGCCGGTTCGCGACAGGGCGAGCTCGGTCTCCTCGTCGAGCAGCTCGTCCCACGAGTCGTCGTCGAGGGCGTCGGCGTAGCCGGTCGGCAGGCCGGCTGCGGTCAAGACCTCGACCGCGTGCTCGTGAGTGCTGAGGTAGGACCGCATGCCCGAGCCCTTCGGCCTGTCCCAGTAGCTCTCGCCGTAGGCGGTCACGAGGGGGCCGAGGGGCTCACGTCCCTCGACGTCGCGGATCGCCGCCGCCACCCGCAGCATCCGCAAGCCCGCGGTGTGGCCCTGCTCGTACCCTGGTGGGAACTCGGTGGCGTAGTCCTTGTCCTTGTTCAGCAGCCGGAGCGAGATGAACCGCCAGTCGACGGAGTAGCCGGTCTGGTCGACCACCTGCTCCACCCAGCGCGAGGTGATCCAGGCGAACGGGCAGACCGGGTCCCAGAAGAACTCGATGTCGTAGGAAGGGTCCGATGGCGGCATTGCCGGCTTGTCGGTCATATGCAGGCTCCGTGGGTCGCGGTAGTTCGAGCGCCGATGGGTGGATGGAGGGATGAGACGGAGGGCTGGGCTCAGCCGGCGCCGTCACCCTCGGCCGGTTGGCGGTGGGCAACGTCGATCACGTCGTCTTCCTGAGCGGGCGGCGGCGACGCCAACCGGAGCGCCGGCAACGACGCCTCGACGTTGCCGTGCTGCCGGTGCGCCGCGGCGGCGAGCTCGTGGTAGGCGTCGAGCTGGTCGCGCATCTCCTGGCTGGTATAGATCCGTCCGTCGATCAGTGGTCCGACGTCGCCTTCGATGACCGCCTCGACGTCTTCCCCGGCGAGGGTCTTGTGCGTCTCCAGCGCGTGGGCGACCGACAAGACCTCGTAACGGTTGGCCCGCAGCAGCTCTTCGGCCTCGGCCAGCAACCGGACCAGGTTGGCCTCGATACGGTCGCCGAGCGCTCCCTCCAGCGGGTCGCGCTCGTGGTCGTCCTCGCCGGGCCGGGGCATGCCGCCGCCGCCGATCTGGAGGCGCCGGGAAACCGCGTGCGACGAGACGGTGCCGCCCATGCCCCAAAAACCCTCCATCAGCGCCGCCAAGGTGGTGGCGCCTTCGAGATCACCGGAGACGCCCGAGGAGTTGTCGTCGTCGAAGAACAGCCGCTCGCCGGCCAGCGACGCAACCGAGACGATGATGTCGGCCTCGTACTCGGTGCGCCACCTCGTGAACTGGTCCTCCGGCTTGATCGAGCTGACCATGCCGAGGTATGTCCCACCCTTCTCGATCGTGGCCAGATCGATGTTCATGTGGTGGCGCACCCGATAGGCCGCCACGGCGTGGCACGCCTCGTGCACGGCGATGGCGTGGCGCTCGCGCTCGATGTACTCGACGTCCTCGGACGGTCCGAGCTCCTTGAAGTGCTTGGCCCGAATGACATCCTCCCACGTCACCGCATCACGGTCGTCCCGGATGGCGTTGATCAAGGCCTCGTTGACGAGGTCCTTGATCGTGGCTCCGGTCGCGTACGGAGTGATGACCGACAGCTTGTCGATCTGCTCGTCGGTCAGCATGTGGCGGACCTTCTTGAGGTAGCCCTCGTAGGTCCGTTTCCGGCCCTCCTTCGAGGGGTAACCGACCTTGTAGATCCGGTCGAGCCGGCCCGGCCGGAGGAGGGCGCCGTCGAGTGCCTCCGGCAGGTTGGTCGCCATCATGATCAGGATTCGATACTTGATCGGAGGCTTCGGCTTGAGCCCGAGGAAGCGGCGACCGTAGCGGTTGAGCAACCCGCGCGGCTTCTTGAGCCCAGAGATCTCGGTCAGGAGGGCCTGCAGAGTGCCCATGCCCCCACCCCCCATGCCGCCCATGATGATCCGGTCTCGCAGGGAACGGGGGGCGTCGGGATCGTTGCTGGGATCGCTGGCCGCCTCGCGGTGGAGCCGGAACAGCTCCCCTTGGGCCTCGGGCGACAGCCACCGGAGGTGCTCGTGGCCGGAGAGCCCGGCCCCGCCCGGGCCGCCTCCGGGACCGCCCTGTCCGAGAGCGCCGCGGTTGCCGAGGGAGTCGGCCTCGTCGAAGAAGACGATCACGCCGCCGTAGCGCGTCGACAGCTTCCGCAGCTTGCGGAACAGGCTCTTGACCTTGATGATGCCGACGCCCATGAACATGTTGATGAACGCGCCCGGGTCGACGAACACGTACGGCTTGCCCGTGTGGCCTGCGACGGCCTCAGCCATCAACGTCTTGCCGGTACCGGGAGGACCCCAGAGCAGGAGGCCGCCGGGCACGTGGCCGCCCTTCTCCTCGATCGCACGCGGGTCCTCGAGGAAGACGATGTTCTCCTGGACCTTGTCGAGCACCTGGTCCTGCCCCCAGACGTCGTCGAAGCTCGTGGTGATGTCCTCGGGCATGTAGACGTCGACCCCGCCCCGTGAGAGAAACCAGAAGAGCAGCCCGAACTGGCCGACGATGAAGAACATCGGGAAGAGGATGTTGATCCAGAACGGCATCTGCTCGGGACCCTCGGTGAGGAAGTTGAACAGCGTGCTGGGCACCGCGGCCAAGCCATCGAGGAACGACACACCGCGCCGGTTGGCCAGCACGAACGCGAACAGCCCATAAGCCACGCCCCACTTCGTGTACTTGGCCATCCGGTACCGGAGCCACGGGTCGCGTCGGTCCTTCCAGTCGTCGATCGCGTCCCACACCCGGCGCACCCAGAACGTGTTGTACCGGGCGCTCTTCTCGCTGATGTAGTAGTGGATCTGTCGGATCGTCTCGATGCCGGCAAGGACGATGAGCCAGCTCGAGTCCTTGACCTGTTGGATGACGGCGTCGCTGAAGGTCAACGCCGGTTGGCTCTGCCGCAGTCGCCATAGGGAGAACCCGAACCAGATGATCATCACCAGGAGCAGCTTGATCCTGTCGAACGGCGCCTTGGGGCGCCGCGCCTTCGGCGGTGGGGGTGGCGGTTCCCAGATGTCCGTTGGCACCGGCTCGGCCCGGACCGGTGAACCCGGCGGTGGGGCCGGCGGAGTGGGTTGGTTCGAGTTGGTCATCTCACGGCTCCAGACTCCAGGATCCTTGAATGTCGTCTATGAGGTCGATCTTTTCCAGAAAGCAGGCCTGGGTGCAGATCACCCTGGTCACGACCACCTGACCGGACGCCCGGTCGACCAAGGCCTGGAAGTCGGATGCGCCCTGACCGATCGCCATTCGGAGCCGAATGCCCCAGATCTCGGGCTCGACGATCTCCAGGTAGCCGAGCACCTGAGTGTCGTTGGGGAGGGTCTCCAGGTCGGGGTCGAGCGGGTCGAACTCGCCAAAGGTCGACAGCTCCCGCAGGCTGGAGAACGAGGCGTTCTGCCCGCTCGGGAGGGTGTCGACGAGCACGACGGGCTCGCTGCTCAGCGAGTCGAGCGGGGTCGAGGGAAGGCCGTAGACCAAGCTCTGACCCTCGCCGGTCTCCTCGGTGATGTCGGCGTACTCCGCCGGCAGCACGAAGCTGACCGGGCTGTCATCCGGGTGGATGATCTGCGCGGTGGGCTCGCCGCACGCGGCGATCACCACGCCGATCCCGACGACGGCGCCAACCCATCGCAGCGCAGGCGATGGGGACGGGTCGAGGACGCTCATGGCCGGAGGCTCACCGAGCCGAACACGTCGTCGATCGCCTCGGCGTTCGCCATGAAGCACGCAAGGGAGCAGGTGATCCACACCCGGTGGACACGGCTCCGGTCGGGGTCGAACACGGCGAAGTGCTCCTCGACCGAGGTCCCATCGTCAGAGTCGATCTCGAGACGGAGATGATGCCCTTCGAAGCCGTTCTCGTCGACGACGATGTCGTCGAAGACCAGGCGGAGCGCCGGGTCTTCGACCTCGGCGGGATCGGGTCGTTCGGCCAACGACAGCAGCCGCAGCGAACGGAGCGACGCAGAGTCTCTCACATCGGCTTCCAACTGGTAGACCTGGGCCACGACGAACGGTGACTCGACGAGCGGGGCGTTGATGTTGTCGGCATCGGGGGTGGCCGAACCGTCGATACCGGCGATCCATTCCAGGCCGACGGGCTGGAGATCGACGTCCTGCCACTCCGCGGGGTGCCGGAACGAGAGGCTCCCGTCGTTGCTTTGCACGTAACCGTGGCTCTGCTCGAGACCGCAGGCCGCAAGGAGGATCGAGATGGCTGCAGTACTTCCGATCGAGCGTCGGAGCCAGTTCACGAACGTCCTCACCTTAAGATCGGCTGGCTCCCCATTCTGACTCATCGGTAGGCTTCAGCGCACAATCGGGTGGAACCGGGTCAGATACGGATCACTCGGGTCGATCGAGTCGTCGTCCAGAACGACACCGCGACCAGGATGACGAGCGACGCGAACGCGAGAGCCAGGTTGACCGCCTGGGTGCCCTCGGTGGTCTGCCAGCGGGGGTTCGAGCACGAGATCGTCCGGCCGAGGAACGCCTGCTGGAGCTGCGCCTCCAAGCCGGTCGGGTTGCAGCCTTCCCGCGCGAGGACGTCGACGGTGGTCGCTGCGGCCGAGCTGCCCCACTGGATCGGGTTGAGGTAGCTGACCTGCTCAAGGCCGATCTTGCCGGCGGTGGGGATGAGCAGGCCGGAGAACAGCACGACGGGGATGAGCACGATCGGGAGCGCGGCCATTGCCTTGTTCGAGTCGGCGACGATGCCGGAGATGCCGAGCCCGACCCCGACGCTGGCCAGCCCGACCAGGGCGAAGGCGAGGATCAGCTCAACCCGGCCGCTGTCGAGGAGCACCCCGTCGGTGAGTGGAGTCCGTTGGCGGCTGGTGGCGGTCGCGTAGAGCACGAACGCTTGGAGCACGGTGATGAGCGACAGCACGACCCACCGGCTGGCCACGAGCGAGCTTGGCGAGACCCCGACGGCCCGCTCGCGGAGGAAGGTGGTCCGCTCCTTGACGATCTCCCTGACGCTGTTCGAGGCGCCGATCCACACCATGGCCGATGATGACCAGCACCGCAGCGAGGACGAACTCGCGAGCCGAGGTCGAGGGCCGGAGCCCCGAGGCGAACACGTTCCGGCTCAGGACGAGCGCGAAG
>JAOTYQ010000308.1 GCA_029861725.1 Acidimicrobiia bacterium
AGGAGCCCGCGTTCGTGGCCACCATGCTGGCCGTCGTCGGCCTCGGAGCGATCGCCGTCCCGGTGAGCTGCGCGGGCCCGGTCGCCGAGTTCGCACGCAGTATCGCCGGTGTCGACCCCAAGCTCGTCGCCTGCGGCGCCCACGGCGTGTGGTTGATGGAGCACGAGACTCAGATCGGGACACCAACCATCGATGCGTCGACGGCATCGGTGACGTCCGCCATTTCGCCCGTCATCGCGGCCGAACCCGACGATCTCGCTGTCCTGCTCCTTACCAGCGGCGTGTCAGCGACCCCGAAAGCTGCGATGTTGAGCCACGGCAACCTCGACTGGATGCAACGCACGCTGCTGAACGGTGTCAACGGACCGACCGCCGATGACCGGACGCTTGGTGTCCTCCCGTTCACTCACATCTTCGGGCTGAATGTCGTGCTCTTGACGGGGCTTCGGGCTGGTTCGTGCGTCTATCTCGTCAACCGTTTCCGTGCTCGACCCACCCTGGAGCTGATCGCCAGCGAGAGGATGACGCAGGTCGCCGGTGTGCCGCCGATGTGGCGGGCGTGGGCCGACCTCGAGGGCCCTGCGGATGCGTTTCAGAGTGTCCGCTACGCCTCCTCGGGCGCTGCCGCACTCCCGGTAGGTGTCTTCCAGGCCGTCCGTGACATCTACGGCCGGGAGATCGCCGAAGGGTATGGCCTGACCGAGACGTCACCGGTCGTGACGTCGTCGCGAGACATCGATCCTCGGCCCGGCTCGGTGGGTGTTGTATTGGACGGTGTCGAAGTTCGGATTCTCGAACCGGACGGCTCTGACGTTGATCCTGGAGATATCGGGGAGATCTGGGTGCGGAGCCCAGGGGTGTTCAAGGGATATTGGAACGATGTTCCGGCCACGCGGGCCGTCCTCACCGACGACGGCTGGTTCTTCACCGGCGATGTCGGGGCCTTTGATGATGATGGGTTCCTCTACCTGGTCGATCGCATCAAGGACGTCATAATCGTGTCGGGCTTCAACGTCTATCCGGCCGAGCTCGAAGAGATCTTGATGGAGCATCCCGACATCGACGGCTCGATCGTCGTTGGCGTTCCCGACGAACGAACCGGCGAAGCCATCGAGGCCTACGTCGATGGGGACGTGCCTGAAGCCGAGTTGCGGGCCTTCCTCGACGAGCGACTGAGCAGGTACAAACGGCCGGCAGTCATTCACTTCGTCGAAGAGCTGCCGATCACACCGGCCGGAAAGCGGGTCAGGAGGGAGCTGCGATGACTGGCCAAAGAGCAGTTGACGATCTTCCCGGCAATCAGGTTCTCAGCAAGATCTTCAACGGGCTGAATCGGCAGCTGATCAGGCGGCTGTGGCACCTCACCGTGAACGGTCGAGAGAACGTCCCGAAAACCGGTGCTGCGATCCTGGCGCCGAACCACCTGGCGTTTTGCGACTCCATGTTCGTCCCCGGTGTGCTCGATCGGCCGCTGTGGTTCATCGGCAAGGGTGAGTACATGGACGACTGGAAGACTCGCAAGCTCTTCCCGGCGATGGGCATGATCCCGGTCGACCGACGCGGTGGATCTGCCGCCGCCGCCGCCCTCGACGCAGCCGCCACGGTGTTGGATGCAGGCGAACTGTTCGGGATCTACCCGGAAGGAACGCGGTCACGAGACCGCAAGCTCTACAAGGGGCGCACGGGCGCTGCCCGTCTGTCGGTTCGGTGCGATGTCCCCGTCATCCCGGTCGGGCTCAAGGGAACACCCGAGATCCAGCCACCTGGCTCCGTCGTCATGAAGCCGTTCAAGAAGTGCACGGTGAGTTTCGGGGAGCCGATGTGCGCAGACCATTTCGGCGATGGCGATGACCCACGCACGCTGCGATACTTCACCGACGCGTTGATGCACGAGATCAGCCTGCTGTCGGGACAGACGTATGTGCATGAGTACGCCGGCAAGTCGTCGCAGCAGTCCAGGGCCCCGACGTCGGGCCCCGAACCCGAACCGCGGGGTCAGGGATCTCGAGGCCCGGCCCGATCGCTGTCACGGCCAACCATGGCTGCGGGCCCTCGTCACGTGGACGCGTTCGGCAACTGAGGTCAGACCACGGGCTGATGAGCAGGCCGTCGAGGACTCAGGCGGTCACCGGTTCGGGGTCAGCGTGCTCTTGTCGTCGGCCAACCTCCGGGAACCAGGGCCGCACCGGGTACATGCCGTTGACGGTGCGGATTGGGGCACAATGGCGCGATGGCAACGGCGGTAGAGGCACCCTCATTGGTCGGGCGCGTGCTGGCGCTCGTCCTCAGGCCCCTTTTCATCTTCTTCGACGTCACGCTGCTCGGCTACGTGCTGCTGCGGGTTGCCGGTGACAGCGGCATGCCCGGGTACCTCGAGTGGTTGCGCGAGCTGTTCCCGCTCCAGGACCCGATCGCCGATGGCATCGAGATCAGCCTGCAGCTGGCGGTGGCGGCCACGGCCGTGGCGGTCGTCCTCGGCGGCCTCCTCGGCCTGGCGATGCGCAGCTCCGAGCGCGGTCGCTCGCTGATCGGGTGGTCGATCCCGATCCTCTCGGTCGCCGGACCGACGCTGATGCTGGCGCTCGTCTACTGGTTGGCCTTTCGCCTCGACGCCTTCCCGGCCGCCGGCGCCGCGAGGTTCACCGACGATCCGGCCGAGGCCCTCCGCCGCCTCGTGCTGCCGGCGCTGGCCATCGGGGTCCCGATGGCTCCGGCCCTGGCCACGATCGCGGCCCGCAACGGCCTCTACGGCGAGCCCTACGGGATGGCCGCCGCCGGGTCATTGCTGGCCAGCCGGGCCGAGTCTCGCGATGGTTGGCGCTTCGGGTTCCCGGCGAGCTTGCTCGTCGTCGGTCTCCTCCTGGCCGAGATCGGCTTCGCCCGGCCCGGCGTCGTAAGGCTCGCCGTCGACGGTCTGCTCCGGCTCGACTACGCGGTCGCGCTCGACGCCCTCGCCGTGGTCGCGCTCGGGGGTGCGGCACTGGCCCTCGTGATCGACCTCATCGGCCTTCGGCCCTACTACCCGACCACGCCGACAACGTCGGCGCTGCGTCTGGCCGAGCACTCGGCCAAGCCGCCGCCCCGCCTGTTGCTCTCGCTCGCCGGCGGATTGCTCCTGGTCCTCGTCGCCATCACCGGTTGGGGGGCTGCGCTCGACCCCAACGCCGACCTCGACATCACCGGCGCCCTCGCCGGCCCGTTCAGCGACGGCCATGTGCTCGGCACCGACGACGTCGGTCGGGATCTGCTCACACTGGCGATCGCAGGAGCCGGCGAGCCGCTGACCTTCGCTCTGGTCTCGACGCTGATCGCGCTCGGCGTCGGCCTCGTCCTGGCCCTCCTGCAGCGCTCACTCGGGGTGATCGGCGAGATCGTGCCGGGGGCCGTCGTCGACGGTCTCTGGTGGCCGCTCCCGCTCCTTGCGATCTTCGCTGGCTGGGCCTTCGACAACGCACAACTCGCCCACCCCGCGGTGGTTGCGGTGTTTGCAGCCGGACTCGTGCCGACGGCCCTCCGGCTGATTCGGCGCGACCCCTTGAGCTTCGACGGCGGAGGCTGGCTGCGACTCGCTGGTCTCTGGTTCTTGCTCGCCCCGGTCGCGTTCCTGGCCCACCTGGCGGCGTCGTTTCCAGGGTTCACCGACCCCGAGCGGCCATCGCTCGGGGCCCAGATGGGCAATGGCCTCCAGACGCTCGCGATCTCGGCGTGGCCGGCCGCAGTGCCGTCGATCCTCGCGGCCCTCATCCTGCTGGCGCTCTTCGGCCTCGGTTCGAGCCTCGTCCAGTTCGCCTCGAGTCGGAGCACCCGGGTGCTCACCAGCGAGCTCGACGTCGAGCGCCACGACGTCCCGATTCGCCAGGTAGGGCAGCCGATCCTCGCCGGGGAGCCCGTGCGCTTCGTTCCCGATCTGACGGTCGAGCCGGACTGGGACGACCACAGCCCGCTCACTCCCAACTACCACCTCCAGCCTGGCCTCCCCCAGCTCGATCCCTACGACGAGTCGGTCAGCCTCGACGACGTGACGATGATCCCCCCGCCCCCGACGTCACAGGACGAGCTCGCTTGATCGCCGGGCGGGCTCGGCCCGAGCGGCCGGAGCCCGTGCCATAGTGAGATCATGATCTCCCCGTCGGCCCGTGAAAGGATGCCGCCTCGGCCGGACAAGAAGCCAACGTGGGGTCGAGCACCGTCGTCTGCGAGCCGGAGATGACGGCTACGGACGCCACGCCCGCCACCCTGGTGAGCGCCCGTGGGGTCTCGAAGCGCTACGGCGACGTGCCGGTGCTGGAGGAGATCGACTTCGACATCCATCAGGGGATCACCGGCCTGCTCGGAGCGAACGGCTCCGGCAAGACCACGCTGCTCGGCATGATCCTCGGGCTGCACCCCCGTGACGGTGGCACGCTGGCGGTGTACGGCCGAGACCCGTGGACCGGTGGTGCCGAGGTTCGGGCTCTCACCGGGTATGCGCCGGAGCATCACACTCTCCCGCCCGATCTGCGAGCCGATGAGTTCGTCCGCCACGTCGCCGAGCTGCACGGTCTCCCCACCACGGAAGCGGTGACCCGGGCGAGCGATGCGCTCTGGCTCGTCGGGCTCGGTGAGGAACGGTTTCGTCCGATGGGCACGATGAGCACCGGCCAGCGGCAACGGGTGAAGCTCGCCCAGGCCATCGCCCACGATCCGCGCCTGATCCTCCTCGACGAGCCGACCGACGGGCTCGATCCGGTCCAGCGTGACGCCATGCTCGAGCTGATCCACCACGTCGCCGAGAGCTTCGAGATCAACGTGCTGCTCTCCTCGCACCTGCTCGACGAGGTGGAGCAGATCTGCGATAGCGCGGTCATCATCGGCGACGGGAGGACGCTCGCATCGGGGACACTGCAGGAGCTGCGGGGCGAGTCCGACACCGGGCTCAGCCTCGTGCTCGACGGGAGCGATGACCAGGTCGCAGCCGTCGTCGACCAGCTTCAGGAGAGAGGGGCGATCGTGACCTTCACGGGCCATCACCTGAACGTCGACGGCAGCAACATCCAGGCCGGTGCAAACGGTGCGGGCTCGGTCTTCGATCACGCTCGCGACGTGTGCGCCGCCGCCGAGGTCGGCATCGTCCGCCTGAGTCGGCGCCGGCTGTCGCTCGAGGACGTGTTCCTGGAGCGGCTGGGATGACCGACCCGCCTTCGGCCGTCGCCGGGCCAGGCTCGTCGGCCCAGATCTTCGACCAGGGCTACCGCCGCTACACCGGACCGCGAACCGGGATGTCGGGCTCGATCCGGTCGCTGGTGAAGCACAGCTTGCGGCACGCCCTCGGCCTCGGGCGGTCGGCCCGGTTCAAGGTGATCCCGCTGGCCGTCGTCGGGATGGCTTATCTGCCGGCTGCGGTGTTCGTCGGGCTGGCTGCGCTGATCCCGGTCGACACCGAGGAGTTCCTCCCGACCTACGCCGAGTACTACGCCTTCGTCGCCGCCACGATCTACCTGCTGGCCGGGTTCGTGGGGCCCGAGCTGTTGTGCTCCGACCGTCGGACCGGGCTGCTGGGGGTGTACCTGGCCTCCCCTCTCGACCGGCCGAACTACCTGTACGGCAAGGCGATCAGCGTGTTCGCCATGCTGCTGCTGGTCACCCTCGGGCCTCCGATGCTCATGCTGATCGCGTTCAGCCTGCAGAACATGGGACCCGATGGGTTCCTGGAGTGGCTCAAGGTGTTCGGACAGATCCTGGCGTCGTCGGCCGTAATCGGGCTGCTGTATACGGCCGTCTCGCTGGCGATCAGCGCCACTACCGACCGGATCCCGGTGGCGACCGCCACGATCCTGGCCCTGATCCCGGGTTCGGCCATCGTCACCGACATCATGGTCGACGAGGCCGAGCTGACGCCCTCGCTGCATCTGCTGAACCTGCTGTTCCTGCCGCGGGCGCTGATCTTCCGGATCCACGGTGAGCGGGGCGGTTGGTCAATGGTCGACAACCCGACCTGGACCCTCTGGCTGGCCTGCGCCGCCTGGACGCTTGGCGCGGTCGTGTGGATCTGGTACCGCTACCGGACGCTGCTGGTGCGCCGATGAGCCTGCCGCCCGACGTTTCCCGATCAACCAGCCCCGACGGCGGTCCTCCGGCACCGCCGCCACCGGTCGCACCAGGTGCGACGGCGAGCGGGGCGGCCCCGGGTGCGGTGGGAGCCGTCGCGGGATCCCCTGCGCCCGGATCGGTACCGCTGCCGCCGCCACCGGTCGAGGCGTGGCCACCCGCCGACGCCACGATCGTCGTCCAGTCGCTGTCGAAGTCGTTCGGCAGCTTAGTGGCGGTGTCCGACGTGACGTTCGCCGTCCGCCCCGGGGTCACCGCCCTGCTCGGTCCCAACGGAGCCGGCAAGTCGACCCTCATCCGCTTGATCTGCGGCTTGACCGCACCCTCGACCGGGGAGGTGTGGGTGGCCGGCGGCGACCCCCGGGCCGACCGGGCATCGAGAGGCCGGATCGGGCTGGTGCCGCAACAGGACGGTGTCTTCGAGCGGGAACTGGCGCTGGACGTGGTCACGCTGGCGGCGACGATGAGCCACCTGCCTCACCCCGAGCAGCGAGCGAGAGCCTCGCTCGACCTGGTCGAGCTCGACCCGGACCTGGACCGACCGCTCGGGACGTTCTCGAAGGGGATGCGGCAGCGGGTGAAGATCGCTCAAGCCATCGTCCACGAGCCTCAGGTGCTGGTGCTCGACGAGCCCCTCAACGGCCTCGATCCGCGCCAGCGTCGTCACTCGATCGAGCTGTTCCACCAGCTGGGTGAGCAGGGCCGAACCGTGCTGGTGTCCAGCCACGTGCTGGAAGAGGTCGAACGCTTCGGATCGCACGTGCTGGTGGTGGCCAAGGGCCGCCTGGCCGCCCAGGGCAACTACCACGCGATCCGGGCACTGATGGACGACCAGCCACTCAGGATCCGCATCCGCTGCGAGCGGGCCCGGGCCGTGGCGGCCACGCTGGTTACGCTCGGGTCGATCTCGGGCTGCACCATCGTCGACGACAGCCAGCTCGAAGTGACCACCCTCGACGTCCGAACCCTGCGCCGCCAGATCGCCATTGTCTGC
>JAOTYQ010000310.1 GCA_029861725.1 Acidimicrobiia bacterium
CGGCGACATGTTGATCGAACGCATCGAGCTGCGACTGCTCGCACTGCCGCTGGTCGAGCCGTTCGTCGCCGCCCATGGCACGACGTCCAATCGCGAGATCGTCGTGGTTCGGATCGATACCGATCGGGGCCACGGTTGGGGTGAGTGCTCGGCCCTGCCCGAACCGACGTATACCGACGAGTTCGCCGCCGGGGCGTTCATCGTTCTCGACGAGGAGCTCGCGCCGCGCCTGGTCGGCCATCGGCTCGACGCGGCGGCGGTACGCTCCCGGCTCGCCGTCGTCGGCGAGAACCCGATGGCGGCGGCGGCGCTCGAGATGGCGCTGCTCGACGTCGAGCTGCGGATGCAGCGGCAGCCGTTGGCGGTCCGGCTCGGGGCGACGACCACCGCCGTGCCCGCCGGGGCTGCGATCGGACTCGGCGCCCCTGGCGAGGTGGCCGAGCGAGCCGCTGCGCTGGTCGCCGAAGGCTTCGAGCGGGTGAAGCTGAAGATCACCCCAGGTCACGACCTCGCCCTCGTCGAGGCGGTTCGGGCTGCGGCACCGTCGGCCGAGATCCACCTCGACGGCAACGGCTCGTACCGGCCAGCGGAGGAGGGGATCCTTGGCGAGCTGGCGCAGTCCGGGATCGGCGCCATCGAGCAGCCGTTCGCGCCGACCGAGGTCGATGCCGCCGCCCGGCTCGTGGCCGACAGCCCGGTGCCGATCGTCGCCGACGAGGCTGCGTCGTCGGTGGCGGCGATCGACCGGCTGCGCCGAGCAGGAGCGCTGAGCGGGGTGTCCCTCAAGCCACCCCGTCTCGGCGGCATACTGGCCGCCGTCGAGGCCCACGACCGCTGCCGCTCGTGGGGTCTGGCGATGACCGCCGGCGGCATGGTGGAGACCGGTCTCGGCCGCCACGCCCTCGCTGCGGTGGCGGCGCTCGGCGGATTCACGCTCACCGGCGACGTGTCCCCGGCAGGGCGGTGGCTGCGGGCCGACCCGTGGTCCGATGTCACGATGCAGGCTGGGAAGATCGACGTACCGGACGGCCCGGGCATCGCCCCCGACCCCGATCCCGACCTGCTCGACGAGTACACGACCCGCCGGGCCGAGCTTCACCGGTGAGTTGCCGGGGGTTCGGGTGCCAGAAGCCTGGACGTGCTCGGGCGGCTCAGCTTTCGAGGAACGCTCGCACCGCTGATGCCGACGCCGTTGGCCGCTCGAGATGGACCGCATGGGTTGCCGGCAACGACTGCAGCGTCGCGTCGGGGAGGCCGGCGACGAGCCGGTTGCCCAGCTCGGTGAACTTGGTGTCGTCGGATCCGACCAGCACGAGCACGGGGATCCGGACCTCGCCGAGCCGGTTCCACAACGGTTCCTGCGTCCCGGTCCCGCAGTGCCTCAGGCTCGAGGCGAGTCCGTCTTGCCGGTTGGCGAGTCGCTCCCGCCGGCAGGCCGCGGGTTCGCTCAGACCGGCGAACAGCGGGTTCGCCAGCCATCGGTCGAGGAAGGCCGGTAGACCGACGCGGTCCAGCGCCTCGGCGAGGGCGTCGTCGGCCTCCGTCCTAGCCCTCCGAGCGTCGGGTTGGTCGATCCCTGCGGTCGCCCCGATCAGCACCAAGCCCCGGACCGCGCCCGGCCGAGACAGGGCGGCGTGCAACGCGACCCGGCCCCCCATCGAGTAGCCGACATAGATCCCCTCCCCGCCAACCTCGACGAGCAGCTCGCCGGCGGTGGTCAGATCGGCCCGATCGTGCTCCGGCGGGGTCGCCCCGTGGCCCGGCAGGTCGGCCAGGACCACCTGGTGGTCGGCCGCCAGGTCGTGGGCGAAGGGTCCCCAGCACCGGCGGTTCTGGGTGAAGCCATGGGCGAGGACCAACCGTTGGCCGCGGCCCCAGACCTCGTGGTGCAAGCTCACGTCACCAGCATGCCCGGGCCGTCGAGCATCCGGCCGGACCACCTTCGAGGACGGAGCCGGACCGCCCGACCGGATCGTCGTCGGATCGGCTCCGAGCGGTACCTTGTGCTCGATGCTCACGACCGCCGCTGCCACGTTCTGCGCCACCCTCGTCGACGAATGGGTCAGGGCCGGACTCACCGATGCGTGCATCGCCCCCGGCTCTCGATCGACACCGCTCGCCATGGCGCTGGCCGCCGACGAGCGCATCGAGGTGCACGTGTTCCACGACGAGCGGGCCGCAGCGTTCGCCGCACTGGGTCTCGGCCTCGCGACCGGTCGGCCGGCGATCGTCGTCTCGACCAGCGGCACCGCGGCCACCCACTTCCACGGCGCCGTCGTCGAAGCCGACCTGTCGAGCGTCCCGCTGATCGTGTGCACCGCCGATCGTCCACCGGAACTGTGGGACATCGGGGCACCCCAGACGATCGACCAGGGTCGCCTGTACGGGTCGGCGGTCAGGCTCTATGCCGAGCCCGGCGTTCCCGACGGGGCCGCGTCGGCGTCGTGGCGCTCGCTGGCGGCCCGGGTGGTGATCGAGGCGGCCGGCGGGATGCAGCGGCCCGGCCCGGTCCACCTGAACCTCAGCTTCCGTGACCCTCTGGTCGGCGAGCCCGGCGAGCTCCCGCCCGGCCGGTCCGACGGCGGCCCGTGGCACCGGCTGATCCACGCCTCGTCCGTCGCTGCCGCCGGCGACGAGGTGAAGACCGAGCAACCATCGGCTGCCGCCACGTCGCCGCTGGCAGGGACCGGTGTCGAGCTCCACCGAGAAGGGGCTGCCGTGCCCGGAGTGGTCATCGCCGGGGCGGGCACACCCGACCCCGGCACCGTCACCGCCCTCGCGGAGAGGCTCGGTTGGCCGATCCTGGCCGACCACCGCTCGGGCTGCCGAGCGGCGCCCCTGGCGGTCACCCACTTCGACTCGATGCTCCGCAGCGAAGCATTCGCCGAGGATGCCCGAGCCGAGGTGATCATCCGCTTCGGCGAAGCGCTGGCCTCCAAGGTGCTCGGCCAGTGGCTGTCCCGCTCGACGGCGACCGTCGTGTCGGTCGTGGCCGAGAACCGGTGGAGCGACCCTGAGCGCAACGTGGCCGCCCACGTCACCGGCCGAGACGCCCCGGCCCGCCTGTTGTCGTCGTTGCCGGCAGAGCTGGAGGCTTCGCCGGCGGCCGGGGACTGGCTCGATGCCGACCGGCGAGCGGCCGACGCGGTCGACGGCAGCCTGGCCGACGCCGGGCCGGGGCCGTCGGAGATCGAGGTGGCCTGCGAGGTGGTGCAACGGGTCCCCGCCGGGGGCGCCCTCGTGCTGTCGTCGTCGATGCCGGTGCGCGACGTGGAGTGGTTCGCCCCGCCCAGACCGGACATCGACGTCTACGCCAACCGCGGCGCCAACGGGATCGACGGGGTCGTCTCGACCGCGATCGGCGTCGCTGCGAGCGGTAGACCGACCATCGTGCTCGTCGGCGATGTCGCCTTCCTCCACGACAGCACTGCCCTGATCGCCCTCGACGACCGGTCGATCGACCTGGAGATCGTGATCGTCGACAACGACGGCGGCGGGATCTTCTCGTTCCTCCCCCAAGCCCAGCAGCTGCCAGCCGAGACCTACGAGCTCCTGTTCGGCACCCCGCACGGCACCGACCTCGAACGACTGGCCGCCGCCCACGGCCTGCCGTGCCAGACCTGGCCCGGCGACGGTCCCGGCTCCGGTGTCCGGGGGCCGCGGATCACGATCGCCCGGTCGGAGCGCCACGCGAACGCCACGCTGCACGAAGCGGTGAACCGGGCCGTGGTGAAGGCGATCGAGGCCTGAGCTCGCTCACGGTTGGACCATGGCACCGAGCATGGCTCGGAACTTCGCCCTGGTCTCGGCCAGCTCCGCCTCCGGTTCGCTGTCGGCGACCACGCCGACACCGGCGAACAGACGGGCCTCGAGCCCGTCGATCTCGGCCGAGCGTATGCCAACGGCGAAGGACCCGTTGCCCTCGGCGTCGACCCAACCCACCGGGCCGGCGTAGCGCCCGCGGTCGGTCCGCTCGATCTCGGCGATCAGCCCCAGGGCCTCGACCTGAGGGTCACCGCCGACGGCCGGTGTCGGGTGCAGCGCAGCGACCAGCTCGAGCACGGAGGCCGACGGCGAGGAGAGCCGGCCCTCGACGAGCGTGCCGAGGTGGTGGACATTGGCCAGCGACACCAGCGACGGCTCTGGCTCGGCGTCGACATAGGAGCAGAACGGCAAGAGCCCATCGAGCAGCCAGTCGATCGTGATTTGGTGCTCCCAGCGATCCTTGGTCGAAGACAGCAAGCCGGCGGCGAGTACCTGGTCGGCGGCGGGGTCGGACGAGCGGGGGGCGGTACCGGCGAGCGGATGGGCCCGCACGACGTCGCCATGGCGACCGACGAGCAGCTCGGGTGAGGCGCCGAGGAACCCGTCGACGGCGAACAGGATCGCCGATGGGAAGGTCGCCTGGAGCCGGTCGAGCACCGCGGTGCGATCGATCGGTGCGTCGGTCCGGAGCACGAGCTCCCTCGCCAGCACGACCTTCTGGAGGCCTCCGGCCCGGATCCGGTCGCGGGCGGTGGCAACGATGCCGTCGCGCCAGACCTCCGGTCCGACCTGGGATCGGAGATCGTAGCTCGTCGGTTGCGGGGTGGGGAGACCGGCCTGGGCCCCCCCAGCCGTCCCCCCATCGAGCGTGGCTCGGGACCGTTCCAGCGCATCGTCGACACCCACCGAGCCGTCACCGACGATCGTCAACCAGCGCCGCCCGTCGACGCCCCGACCGATCACGATCTCGGGTACGAGCAACTCACCGGGCGACGACCGGTCGAAGGGGAGGGCCCCGAACGCCACCGGTCCGGTCCCGGGCCCGGTGAGGTCGTTCGGGCCGGCCAGGCCGGCGAGGCGAGCCTGGGCCTCGGTCGCACCTCCCGGTCTCGACAGCGGGATCCTGAGCGCCTCGCCGATCCCGGCCAGCAGTGGCACCGGGTCGCCGGAGTGGGCCCGGGACCACAGCAGACCCGATCGGGAGCCGAGCTCGAACGGGTCGAGATCGACGTCGAGGCGCACCGTGATCGACTTCATGGGGTCAGGGTAGAACCGGCCGGCAACCCGGCGGAGCACCGCGGTGCCGGCTCATCGCCCCCTCCCCTACCATGGGGCCGTGCACCACCGCTTCACCGCCGACCTCGAGGCCGGCCCCGGCGCCGTCTTCGCCGTCGTGTCCGACCTCGGTACCTACGCCGAGTGGTTGGGCATCGTGCAGCGCGTCGAGGTCGATCCCGGCAGCGACGGCGGTGCGTGGTTCGTCACACTGCGGGCCCAGCTCGGTCCACTCGCCCGTTCGAAGCGGCTCCGGATGATCCGGACCGTGGCCGACGAGCCGACCTCGGCCAGGTTCGAGCGGGCCGAGCTCGACGGCCGCGACCACGCTGCATGGATCCTGTCGGCCGAGCTGGCCCCCGGGCGGGCGCCGACCTCGACCCGGCTGACGATGGACCTGAGCTATGGAGGTCGGCTGTGGACATCGGCCCTCCGGCCCATCCTCGACGCTCAGGTCGCGACGGCGACCGCCAAGCTGAACGAGCTGGCAACCGAGTCGGTGACCTGAGTCGGAGCCGCAGGGCGCCCTCAGGCGACCAGGGCGGTCAGCGGGGTCAGCCAGCGGGTGGCCAGCGGGTGCTCGCCCACCACCAACGCCTCCAGTTGCTCCCCGAACCAGCGGGCGACCGGGCCCGGCGCCGGGAGCTCTCGATCGTCGAGGCGCGCCACCGGCCGCACGAAGGCGCTGGTCGAGGTGAACAGGAGCTCGGACGCGCCGATCACCTGATCCCAGTGGACGTCTCCCACGACGATCGTTCGCCCGTCGTGGCGGGCCAGGTCGAGCAGGAGGCGACGGGTTATGCCGTCGAGCACCGAGTCGAGCGGCGGGGCGAGCAGCCGCCCGGAGTCCACGACGAGCAGGCTCTGGGCCGTGCCCTCGGCCAATCGACCCTCGGCGGTGCGGAAGACGATGTCGTCGAAGCCGGCCTCCAGAGCGTCGAGTTGCTGGCGGATGGCGGCGGTGTAGCTGCCGCCGACCTTCAGCGACGGCGGCAGGATCGACGCCGGGATCTTCGGCATCACCGACGTCCGGATCTTGACCGGGTGACCGACACCTACCGTCGCTCGCTCATTGCGGACGGCGGCGACGAGCAGCGACGGACGACGGGAAACCGGCAACGTACCTTCCGGCACTTCGGCCCAGACCGCGAGGAGCTTCACCGTCGTCGAACCAGGGTTGGCCAGCACGGTCTCGGCCACCGCCCGTTCCAGCCCGGCGACGTCGAAGTCGGGCTCCATGCCCATCAGCTCCATCGACTGGTCGAACCGGGCTACATGGGGCCGGAGTCCGACCGCCGCCGGGCCGCTCGCGGTCTCGACCACTCGGAGGACATCGAACACCTCGGTGCCACGGTTGGCCGCATGGGACAGGACGTGGATGGTGGCGTCGGCGAAGGGGATCAGCTCCCCGTTGCGCCAGATCGTGGCCGGTTGCGTCACGAACGTCAGGCTACTGCCCTAACCGGGAGCCGGGTCCGCAGGTGGGGGCGCCCGTCACCGGGTACGGCGATCGTGAGCGGCCGCCCCCTACGCTGGGGATCCATGCCTCGACTGGTGGCTCTGGCCCTCCCCGGCGGTCGCGCCTACGTTGACGCGATCCGCCGTGTGTGGGACGCCGGCGACGCCATCGCCCCGATCGACACGCGCCTCCCACGGGCCGAGCGACGGCTGGTGATGGACGCGCTGGCCCCCGGGGCGATCATCGAGGCCGACGGTGAGATCAGGTCGCTCGACGGTGGTCGTGACGTAGAGCCCGGCGACGCGGCCGTCGTGGCCACGAGCGGCACGAGCGGTCACCCCAAGGGCGTCATCCACACCCACGCCTCGATCGCGGCGTCGGCCCGGGCGACCAGCGAGGCGCTGGCGGTCGATCCGTCGACCGACCGGTGGCTGGCCTGCCTCCCCGTCGCTCACATCGGCGGTCTCGCCGTCGTGCTCCGCTCGCTCGTCACCGACACGCCGGTAGAGGTCCACGACACCTTCGACCCCGGCGCGGTCGCCGACGCCGCCGCCCGAGGCGCCACCCTCGTCTCGCTC
>JAOTYQ010000311.1 GCA_029861725.1 Acidimicrobiia bacterium
CGGGGCAACCCAGCATCGAGCTATCTCTACGTCGACGTAGGTGACAACACCCGAGGTCAGCGGATCAACGAGCAGTGATCCCGCCGTCTATGACCAGCTCAGAGCCGGTGACCCAGGTCGACTCATCGGATGCGAGATAGAGCACCCCCCAGGCGATGTCCATCGGAACCCCTGGCCGACCGAGGGGGTGGGCCTCGCCGAGAGCATCGAAGAAGGCATCGCGGTCGCCGGTGTTGTCGCCGAGCAACTGCACCATCGGCGTCCAGGTGTAGCTCGGGTGAACGGAGTTGATGCGGATGTTGTAGCCCTGGGTGGCGACGTGCAGCGCCGCCGACTTGGTGAACAACCGCACCGCACCCTTGGACGCGTTGTAGGCCGCGAGGTTCTCGATGCCGACGAGCCCTGCGATCGAGGAGATGTTGACGATCGAACCACCCTGGGGGTCCTGTTCCTTCATCGCCTTGATCGCCGCCCGGGTCCCGAGGAAGACGGCCTCGCTGTTGATCGCATTCACCCAGCGCCAGTCCTCGAGCGACGTGTCTTCGACGTTGGCATCGAGCACGACCCCCGCGTTGTTGACACAGATGTCGAGTCGGCCGTGACGGGAGACGATGTCCTGGATCGTCTGCTCCCAGACGTCCTCGTCGGTCACGTCCTGGTGGATGAACTCCGCCGACCCGCCGGCGTCGTTGATCGACTGGGCCAGTGCAGTGCCTTCGGCATCGAGCACATCGCTCAGAATGACGGTGGCCCCTTCGTCGGCCATGGTCCGCCCGGTCGCCTCACCGAGTCCTCGGGCCCCGCCGGTAATCAGTGCAACCTTGCCATCTACTCGTCCCACGGCTTCCCCCGAGATCGTTCGAATTGGACTGTCCTGGGACCGTAGGACGGGGTGGCCGCCGGCGAACCTGCCCGACGCATCACCAGCGGGGATGCATTCGCGCCACCGGCGCAGAGGCCGGTCGCGACAGAGCACGATCGGTGGGTTAGCGTCCGGCGACCTAAGATCAGCGTCAGATGCGGCGGCCGGCGGGAGGACCGGGGATGCGGATCCTGGTAGTCGACGACCACCTCCCCACGCTCGAGTTGATGCGTCTGACCCTGACCTCGTTCGGACACTCGGTGTCGAGTGCGACCGGTGTGGTCGAGGCGTTGGAGCTGGCGGACACCGATCCCCCGGACGTCATCCTGTCCGACCTCACGTTCTCGTCGATCACCGGTCAGGAACAGGATGGTCACGCGCTGGCCAGAGCTGTCCGGTCACGACCTGGCCACGAGAGCATCGGTCTGCTGGCGATCACCGGAGTCGTTTCGCCGTCAGAACTCCAGGCCGCCATCGACAGCGGATTCGACGGGGTCGTCGTCAAGCCCTTCGATCTCGAGTCGCTCATCGAGCGAATCGACGCGCTCGGCCATGGCCTCGGGCGCGGCCGGTCGGATCAGTGATGGATGACCTCGGTCGCCGGCGCCAGCAGGTCGTCGACCGCCTCGATGCAGGCCCCGATGTCCAGCGGCTTCGTCATGATCCGTTCCGGGCTCGGTACCCCCGGTGGCACCACCCCGGGGCCTGCGGTGAGGACCACCACCGGGATCGACGCCGTCTCGGCTCGCTCCCGTAGGGCGAGGAGTAGATCCCAGCCCGAGCCGTCGGGGAGGCCGATGTCGAGCAGGACGGCGTCGACCTCGCCGGACCGGGCCGCGGTGATGCCGTCCGCCGCAGTGCCGGCGGTCAGGAGGGTCAATCGGGGCCGGAGGGCCAACGCAGCGGTCATGACCTGCACACAGGCCGCGTCGTTCTCGACGTAGAGCACGACACCGGCCGTCGTGTGATCCTCGACGGCGGCCGGCGGCGGCGACTCGCAGGTCTCGACGTCGGGGAGCGTCGAGCTGACCGGCCCGGCGCACCCCGGCAGGTCGACCCAGAAACAGCTGCCTTCCCCGAGCCTGCTGTCGACCCCGATACGGCCCTGCATCTCCTTGACCAGTCGGGCCGCCACCGACAGGCCGAGGCCGGTGCCTTCGGCCCATGGGTGGGTGTCGGGCGTCAGCCGGTGGAACGGCTGGAAGAGCCCGTCGATCGCGTCGGCTGGGATCCCCGGCCCGGAGTCGAGCACGCTGAGCCTCACAGTGTCCTCGGCCGGCCTGGCGACGACGATGCCGACCTCGCCACCGGTGGGGGTGAACTTCACCGCGTTCCCGAGCAGGTTGATCAGTACCTGTCGAACGCCTTGGCGATCGGCGTGGAGAACGGCCGGCACGCTGACGGCATCGGGCACCTGCGCGACGGCGGATTCGGCCAACTTGGCGCTGAGCCCGCGGCGGAGGGTGATGTGGCGCGTGTCGGCCAGCGGTCGTACGATCTGCAGCGCCTCGCCGACGATGTCATCAGCGTCGATGTCCTCAACGGAGGTCGAGAGCTGGCCGGCCTCGATCAGGGAGAGGTCGAGGAGTTCGTTGATGAGCTCGAGCAGGTGGTGACCGGCCTTCATGATGTTGTCCACGCTCTCCGCCCGTTGCGGGGCGTCCAGCTCGATGAGCTGCATGACCTGGGCGAACCCCAGAATGGCGTTCAGCGGTGTACGCAGTTCGTGGCTGACGAGCGCCAGGAGATCACTCTTGGCCCGATTGGCCGCCTCCGCCGCTTCCCGGGCCCGGCGCTCGACCGCGTGACGTCGGCTGGCGGTGATGTCGCGGATCTCGATGTAGAAGTACGGCTGCTGGCCGTCATCGGTGGTGACCAGCGAGCTCCGCAACGAGACCCAGAGCGGCTCATGGCCCGGATGGGGGACGATCGGCACCTCGGTCGGCTCCTGGTCCGCTCCACCGGCCTGGCCCCGTGCCGCCAGCAGCTCGTCCCAGCCGGCAGCGATCAGCTCACGGTGGGCCGGTTCCACCAGATCCAACACATTGCCATCGGAGACGGTGGCGGCGTCCGTGTCGAGCATGGCGCACAACGCCGGGTTGACCATGAGGAACGAACCGTCCAACCCGACGAGAGCCACGCCTGCAGTCGCCCCCTCGAAGGCACCACGAAAGCGGGACTCGCTCTCGGCCACAGCCGTGAACAGCCGGTGGTGTCCGATGGCGACGGCGGCGAGGTAGGTGAAGCGGGAGACGAGCCGGATCGCCGCCTCGTCCGGCTCCCACACCTCGGAGCGGTAGACAGCGAACGTTCCCAGCACGGCGCCTCCGTCGGCGGCGAGGATGGGGGTCGACCAGCAGGAACGCAGGTCGTGTTCCAGGGCCACGTCCCGGAAGTCGACCCAATGGGCGTCGGTCTCGACGTCGGTGGCGATCACGGGACGGGCGAGGAACGCCGCGGTACCACATGATCCCTGGCCATAGCCGATGGCCACGCCGTCGATCGCCTGGCGGTAGGACTCCGGCAGGCCCGCCCCGGCGCAGTGGTTCAGGCACCGCTGGTCATCCAGGAGCAACACGGAGCACTTCGTGCCGGCGAGCTGTTCTTCGATGGCGGCGACGATTGCCTCCAGCGATTCGGCGAGGGGGGCATGGCGCAGGACGCCCTCCAGGATGGCCGTCTGGATCGCCATCCCGTCCGGGGGGACCTTCACCAGTCCCGACTGGTGACCCCCGTCGGGCAGCAGGGGAAGGGACAGCCGAACGACGGGTTGGGTGCCGGCATGGCCTCCGTTCGGGCGTCGGAGCGATTCCGTCTCGGATTGGTCCACCCGTAGCTTGCCTCCCATGTCGGTGACGATGTCGCTCATGGCCGCCAAACCGAACTCGCCCTCGGCTTCGGGTTGCCGCGGGCGGGGGGTCCCCGTACCCCGAATGGTCAACTCCACCGTGCCGGCCGCTCCGATCCTGACGTCGATGCGCTGGTTCGTCGCCGAACGCCGACCGTGCTGAACCAGCTCCTCCAGGAGTTGTTCCATGCGCTGCTCGTCGCCGAGCACCGACACCGACCCGGTCGAGTCGTAGACGGCGACGTCGGGTTCGACCGTGGCGACGCGGTGCAACAGCGACGACAGGTCGACAGGGCGGAGGGCACCGGGCGAGTCGCGCCCGGCCTGGCCGGCCCGCCACGCATGGATGCCGGCGTCCTTCGCCTGGGTTCGGATCTGGTGGAGGAGCCTCTCGTTCTTGTCGTCTTCACCGATGGCCAACTCCGTGGCCAGGTTGATGGCGCTCAACGCCTGTCCGAGATCGTGCGCCGAGCGTTGCAGCACATCACGCCTGCCGATGCGCCGTGTGGCCAACGACGTTGCCGCACTGATGGCGACGGCCAGCCCAGGGGTGTCGTTGCGCCATCCCGCCGCCAGGTCGGCTGTCGGTACGATCACGTCGGCTCCGGCGCAGCGGGCCAAGACGGCTTGAGCCGGCTCCGATGCTTCGACCAACGCGACGATCGGCGCGTCCGGCAACGCCAACCGGGCCGCAGCCGCCTCCTCAGCTCCGACGACGACCCGGCAGTCGTCCTGCTTCCTGTCCTGGCCAGTCCCCACTAGGGTCTCTTTCATGTCTCGGTGGCCGACGTGCTTCGCCTCCGTAGGGTCGTTGGCGGTACCTCGGTGCCGCACCTGAGCGACTCGAAGAAGATCCGCATCCTGATCGTCGACGATCATCGAGTATTAGCAGAGCTGCTCGCCGAAGCACTAGCGACCGCGGACGACGTCGTCGTCCTCGGGACCGTCGGCACCAGCGCCGAGGCGGTGGCCGCCGCCGAGGCCGTCCGTCCCGACGTCGTGGTCCTCGACTACGACCTGCCCGATGTCGAGGGTGCTGCGGCGGTGACCGCGCTGAGGCACGCGGTGCCAACGGCCCGGATTCTCATGCTGACCTCGTATTCGAATCCGGTCGTGTTGAACGAGGTCATGGATGCCGGCGCTGCCGGCTTCGTCACCAAGCGAAACGGGTCGGCGGAGATCCTGGCCGCCGTGCGGGCCGTTGCCTCCGACCAGACGCCGGTCTCGGCCGACATGTTGCGCTCCGTCGTCGGCTCCGGCGTCGGGGGACCCGGCTCCGATCTGACCGAGCGGGAACTGCAGATCCTGAGGATCGCGTCAGAGGGACGGAGCAACAAGGCGATCGCAGAGGAGTTGCACCTCAGCGTCAACACCGTCAGGAACCACATGCAGCATGTGTTGACCAAACTGGGCGCGCATTCGAAGCTCGAGGCCACTGCCATCGCTGCTCGGCTCGGGATTCTACGTCGCTGACCAGGGCTCGCCGCCGCCATCGCCGGCCGACCATCTAGTGCACAGGCACCAGGTGGAATGGAGCGTTCGTGTCTGTCGCCGGACGTGAGCCCGAGCCAGGCTGTGAGCAAACCCGCTTTGAGGAAGCTGCGGCGGCTCATGCCGTCAGACGAAGGAGACGGTCATCCCATGAAGCTCGCCCTGTACCTCCCGAACTTTCGCGACAAGGTGACCGTCGAGGAGCTCGAAGACCTCACGAGCCTGGCCGAGGACCTGGACTTCGACTCGATCTGGACGCTCGACCGAATCGTCGTTCCCGAGGCCTCCGATCGCGAGGAACTCGTGAACTCGTTCGGGATGATGGACGGGTTCCCGAAAGCGCTGCCGGTCTCGGCTCGGGGTGAGTGGTACCAGGGATGGCCGCTGATCCCGTGGCTGGCGGCGAAGACGTCCAAGGTCCGGATCGGTATGAGCATCACCGACACGCCGTACCGCGCCCCCGGCGTCCTGGCGGCCGAGATCGCCACCGTCGATCATCTCTCGAACGGTCGGATCAACGTCGGGGTCGGCGCCGGTTGGATGCCCGAGGAGTTCGCAGCTGCCAGTGCCTCGCACATCTTCCCCAAGCGGCACAAGCACGTGCGCGAGACCATCGAGATCATGCAGGGCATCTGGACGAACGATCTGTTCGAGTACCACGGCGAGTTCGCCGACTTCGACAGCTGCGGTTTCGGCGCCAAGCCGGTCCAGGACCCGCACCCGCCGATCTTCTTCAGCGGCCTCAAGGATCCGAAGCGTTCGGCCAACCGGATCGCCAAATACAACCTGTCGGGCTGGATCGGGATCCAGGACACCCCGGAGGAGCTCGCCGACTGGCGAGGACCGATCCAACGTGAGCTCGAAGACCTCGGGAGCCCGAATGCCATGGACAGCCTCGAGCTCTGCAGCATGTACTGGTTCGTCATCACCGACGAGGAGTCCGATCAGTCGCCGGCCGGCAAGGCGAGCAACATCCTGATCGGCACGGAGACCCAGATCACCGACAACCTCAAGCGGCTCAACGAGGCCGGTCTCACCATGCCGCTCATCTGGCCGCCGTTCACGGACGTGCCCGTCTCCAAGACGCTCGACGACCTCAAGCGCCTCAACGACGAGATCCTGCCCAAGGTCAACGCGGCGTAGCGCCTCGCCGCCTGGGTGGAGCGTCACGGTCGCCGACGGCCCGACGCCCCGGCGCTGGCCGATGGCGACCGGGTCCACGCCAACTGGCGTCAGTTCGCAGCGCGGACGGCCTCGGCGGCCACGGGCCTGCTCGATGACTTCGGGCTGTCGCCCCGGGGGCCGGGTCGCGGTGTTGATGGACAATCGGCCGGACTACCTCGAGGCGCTGTTCGCCACCTGGCACGCCGGTGTCGTGGCCGTGCCCGTCAACGCCCGCCTCCACCGCGACGAGATCGCCTACATCCTCGACGCGAGCGGGTCCTCGGTCGTCGTCACCGACGCCGATCATGCCGACGATGTCGAGTCGCTCGTCCGTCCTGGCGCCCCTATGACGGCGATCGTGGTTACGCCCGGTGAGCGGTGGGGTACGGCTCCTGGCACCGACCCCGACCGTCGACCGACGGCCGGAGGATCCGGCCTGGCTGTTCTTTGCCAGCGGGACTACCGGACGGCCGGAGGGCGCCACGCTCACGAACCGCAATCTGCTCATGATGGCACTCAGCTACTTCGCCGACATCGACCGGGTATCGCCCCAGGACAGCATCCTGCACGCGGCACCGTTGTCGCACGGATCAGGGATGTACGGGCTGCCCCACGTGGCCAGGGGGGCGGTGAGCGTGACGCCCCGTTCGGGTGGCGTCGACGGCGAGGAGATCGCCGCCCTGCTGCAGCGCTGGGCCCTCGACGT
>JAOTYQ010000312.1 GCA_029861725.1 Acidimicrobiia bacterium
AGAACCGGCGAGCCGGGCCACCGCTCCTTCGCCGCGGCGACGGCGGCCTCGACGTCGAGGCGCTCCGCTCGACCCTCGTCGTGGATGCCGCCCGATGAGCCGGCGCCACGGAAGTTGAAGCGCAGGACGGCCGCCCCCAACCCCGGCAGCGTTCGGAAGAGGGCGTCCACCACATTGGCGTGCATCGAGCCCCCATACAAGGGATGTGGATGGCAGGCGACGACCGCACCGCTCGGAGGAGGGCCGTCGCCCGGAGCTGCCGCTTCCGCCTCCAGCGAGACACCGTCGGTGGTCTCGATCTCGAATCGATTCGTCGTCGCCTGGCCGGCAGCGGCCGCGTCAGGGCGGCCGCTCGGCCTGGAACTCGGGTCGTCGCTCATAGGGCGAGACGCTACCGTTTCCCTCGTGGCCGTCGACGATCCGACCGAAGACCAAGCGAACAGCTCCGAAGGCGGTGGCGACCAGCAGGACCGTCCCGAGCCGGTGCGCGACTCGAGTCGCCGGTCGGGCTCGAAGCGCTCGAGCGACCCCGATGGCGACGCCAAGCTGCCGATCAAAATGCTGAACGATCGCATTCTCGTCCAGATCGAAGGACCGGACGGCGAGCGGAAGTCGTCGGGCGGGATCCTGATACCGGCCACCGCCCAGGTCGGCAAGCGGCTGGCGTGGGCCGAAGTGGTGGCCGTCGGGCCGAGCGTCCGGACGATGGAGCTCGGGGACCGTGTGCTCTTCAACCCCGAGGATCGCTACGAGGTCGAGGTCGGCGGCAGCGACTACATCATCTTGCGCGAGCGCGACATTCACGCCGTCGCCGCCACGCGCCTCGATGCCTCCCACACGGGCCTGTATCTCTGAGGCCCGAGATGCCCGACCCACCCGCGATCAAGGCAACCCCGGAGCAGCTCGACGCCGTCGTCTACGATGCCGACGGCCTGGTGCCGGCCATCATCCAGGACGACGAGACCGGACAGGTGCTGATGCTGGCATGGATGACCGCCGAGACCGTGGCGCTCACGTTGGCCGAGGGCCGCACGGTGTTCTGGAGCCGCTCCCGGCGGGAGATCTGGCGGAAGGGCGAGACCTCCGGCGACCGACAGCTCGTCCGGTCGGGGCACTACGACTGCGACGGCGACGTGCTCCTGTTTCGCGTGCAGCAGCAGGGCCGCGGGGCGTGCCACACCGGCCGGATGAGCTGCTTCCACCGGCCCTTCGGTAGTGGTCGGAACGAGGATCGCCAGTGACCACCACCCGTGAAGAGTTCCGGGCTCTGGCCCGCCAGTACCGGGCGGTCCCCGTGCACCGAGAGCTACTGGCCGATCTCACCACCCCGGTAGCCGCCTTCCTCCGCTGCGTCGGGACCGAGCCCGGGTTCACCCTCGAGTCGGTCGACAACGGCGAGCGGTGGAGCCGCTTCAGCTTCGTCGGCCGACGACCCCACGCCACGATCACGGGTCGAGGACGTCGGGTGCAGGTCACCGGCGACCTGCCCGATGACGACCTGCCGGTCGATCGGGGCATCCTCGCCGCGATCGAGGCGCTCCTCGAGCGCTACAGGGCCCCGCGTCTCCCCGACCTGCCCCCCTTGACCTCGGGTCTGGTGGGCTATCTCGGCTATGACGTCGTGCGAGAGGTCGAGCACCTCCCGGACGTCCCCGCCGACGATCGCGGCTACCCCGATGCGATCCTCGACGTCATCGGCGACCTGGCGGTTTTCGATCACTGGCGCCAGCGGGTGACGCTGGTGGCCACCACGCTGCTGCCGGCAGAGGTCGACAGCGACGCCGTCGACCGGGCCTACGACGACGCGGTGGGCCGCCTCGACGCCCTCGCCAGCGACGGCTCTCGCCCTGTCGACGAGCCGCTCGTCGAGCCTCCGACCGAGCTGGAGCTCCCGGCGGTCGCCACGCCGCTGCCCTCCGCGCTCTACCAGCAGGCCGTCGAGGTGGCCAAGGAGTACATCCGAGCCGGCGACATCTTCCAGGTCGTGCTGTCGAAGCGGTTCGATCTCGAGCTCGACGCCGATCCGTTCGATGTCTACCGGGTGTTGCGGCAGATCAACCCGAGCCCCTACATGTACTTCATCCGCCGCCCCGAGCTCACGCTGATCGGCTGCTCACCGGAGCCATTGGTCCAGGTCAACGACGGGCGGGTGATCTCTCGACCGATCGCTGGGACCCGTCGCCGGGGCAGGACCGAGGAGCACGACCGGCTGATGGCCGCCGAGCTCGCCGAGGATCCGAAGGAGCAGGCGGAGCACGTCATGCTCGTCGACCTCGCCCGCAACGACCTCGGTCGGGTCGTCGAGTTCGGCTCGCTGACGATCGACGAGATGATGACGCTCGAGCGCTACAGCCACGTCATGCACCTGACCTCGCAGGTGTCCGGCGACCTGGTCGCCGGGAAGTCGGTGATAGAGGTACTCCGAGCGACGATGCCGGCGGGCACCGTCTCCGGAGCGCCCAAGGTGCGGGCGATGGAGATCATCGACGAGCTGGAACCGACCAAGCGCGGCCCCTATGCCGGGGTCGTCGGCTACCTGGACTTCTCCGGCAATCTCGACACCGCCATCGCGATCCGCACGATGTTCTGCGGGCCGGAGGGCAGCTCGGTGCAGGCCGGGGCCGGTGTGGTCGCCGACAGCGTTCCCGAGCTCGAGGACAAGGAGTGCTGGAACAAGGCCAAGGCGCTCCTGGCCGCCGTCGAGCCGGCGAGGCGGATGTCTCGGGCCAGGGCTGGCATCAACGGGGTTGGCTCTCGGCCACCGGCGCCGGCGGCCGCCCCGCTTCGCTGAGGTCGTGGCCGAACCGCCACCGGTCGCGGACCGCGGCCCAGACGCGGTCGGCCACCCAGGTGCTGCCGACATAGGTGATGTGGACTCCGTCCGGCGCCCTCGCGAGGCGCTGGCGGCCCTCGGGGTCAGCGATGTTCGGGCTGTAGGTCCCGTCGGGCCCGGCGAAGAGCACCTCGATATCGAGGAACGTCACGTTCGGGCGGATGGCTGCTTCCTGCTCGATGAGGTCGTTGACGTGTACAGCGATCTCGTTCCGGGTCCCGTCCCGCATCGGCGGCAACCCGATCCAGAACAGCTGCGCGCCCCCGGCTCCGGCAATATCCATCACAACCGACACCCGTCGCCGGTATTCCTCGTACCAGGCCCGAGTCGCCGTCTCGAGAACACCATCCGGTCCCTCCATCGGCTGGTTGTCGTTGCCACCGACCATGAACACGAGCGCCTCGGGCGGATCGGCGCCGGCGATGACGTCGGCGAGGCGGGCTGGCCAGTCGAAGTAGTCGGGCCGGGTGAGGCCGGTCGAGATCCGGTAGTCGAGCTCGACGTCGACGCTGGCCGGGTCGGCGATCGGGTGGAGCAGCTGGTTGCCGACGTACTCGCCGAGCGAGTCGCCGCCGGCCCACACGCGGAGCTTCGCCAGCGGGGTCACGAGCCGGCCACCGGTCCCTGTCGGCTGAGACCCAGGGCGGGTGGCCGCCGGGGTCTGCGGTGCGGAGACGGTCACCTCCGGGCCGCTCGGCGCTCCGGATGGATCGCGCCCTGCGGGTCTGAGCGGGCCGTCGGACGCTACCCCGGCGAGCGGTTTCGGGGCCTCGTCGACCGCGGCCGTCGCTGGCCTCTCCGGCGCCGGCAGCGGGGACCGCGACGGGATCCGGGAGCCTATCGGCGCTGGCCGACCGCTGGCCGCCCGCACCACCCGGTCGGGGACGTCCAGCTGCCAGGCCGTGGCTTCCTCGTGCAGTCCGGTTGCCAGGGCGACGAGAGCCGACCGGCCTGGGCCGTATGGCCGGTTGGCCGCCGCCTCGACCAACTGGCGACTCGACAGGGCGGCCGCCACGCCGAGTGCGAGCACGATCCGGGCCAGCACCATCCGGAGGTGCTCGGGCGACGACGGCGGCGGCGGGTCGGACGGTGGGTCGGACATCAGAACTGGAAGTAGATGAAGGGGTCGACGCCGTCGGGGCCCAGCCCTGCGACGAGGGCGATCCAGACGCCGACCGCCGCGCTGTGCACGGCCGGGTCGACCCGGCCGATGAGAGCCCGCAGGCGGGCCGCCGGTGTGGTTGGAGCGAGCTGCAGTGCCAGGGCAGCCGCGATCAGCAACGCGGCGGCGACGTTCACCGAGCTCCCGATCGGTGCGGTGACGAGGCCCACCAGGACGCTCCACGCCGTCTCGAACGTCGGCGCCCGGAACAACACCCAGGCCACGCATACGACGTGGAACGTGACGAGCCATCCGAGGACCGGACCGGGCCGAATCCGCCACCGCTCTGGGGCCCGCTCGGCCAACCGCCCGGCGCACAGGGCGAGACCGTGGATCGCGCCCCAGATGACGAACGTCCAAGCCGCTCCATGCCAGAGCCCGCCGAGCACCATCGTGGCGAGCAGGTTGCGGTAGGTGGCGAGCTCTGAGATCCGGTTGCCACCGAGCGGGACGTAGAGGTAATCCCGCAACCAGCGTGACAACGTCTGGTGCCAGCGGTGCCAGAAGTCCTGGATCGAACGCGCACGGTAGGGCTGGTCGAAGTTGGAGGGGAAGCGAAAGCCGAGCAGCAGCGCGATCCCGATCGCGATATCTGTGTAGCCGCTGAAATCGGCGTAGATCTGGATTGCGTAGCCGTAGAACGCGAGGAGCAGCTCGATCCGGTCGGCGGTCGCCGGCGACGCGAAGACAGGGTCGACCACCTCCTGGGCGAGGTAGCTGGCGACGACCATCTTCTTGAACAGGCCACGCCCGATCAGCCACGCTGCCTCGTTGACATCGACCGCGTCGCGGGGCCGGTCGAGCTGGGGGAGGAACTCGCTTGCCCGGACGATCGGTCCCGCAACGAGCTGGGGAAAGAACGACAGGTACACCGCGAAGTCGAGCAGGGGGCGGGGCTCCAGCGTGCGGCGGTGGAGGTCGACCACGTAGCTCAGCGCCTGGAACGTGAAGAACGAGATGCCCACCGGCAGCGCGAGATCGAGCACGGGAAGACCGAGTGTCGAGCCGAGGCTGGCGCTGACCGCCTCGATGAAGAAGCCGTAGTACTTGAACCCGCCGAGCACGGCGAGGTTGGCCAGCACAGCCAGTGCCACCCACGGACGGCTGCGACGACCGGTCGTGGCCGCCACCGCCGCCCCCAGCGCCCAGTTGGCCATGATCGACGCTGCGATCAGGGCGCAGAAACGCCAGTCCCACCAGCCGTAGAACGTGAACGATGCCGCGAGCATCGCCAGCTTCCACAATCGGGTCCTGCCCGCGAGGAGCAGGTGCACGAAGTAGACGACGACGAAGAAGCCGGCGAACGTCACGGACGGGAACAACATGACTCCGGAGCTGTCTACCCGCTCGCCTCGGCCCCTCAACCGCCGAGGGGGATTGGCATACTGGGCAGTAATGCTCGATGGCACGAAGACCGAAGAGGCGTTCGCAACGTCGATCGCCGCCGTCCGGACCAAACGCGACGTGATCGAGGTGACCGGACCCGACGCCGCCGACTACCTCCATGGCCAGCTCAGCCAGGACGTGCTCGGCCTGGAGGTCGGCCGCTCGGCCTGGACCCTCCTGCTCCAGCCCCAGGGCAAGATCGATGCTCGGCTCCGGCTCACCCGACTGGCGGAGGATCGGTTCTGGCTCGATGTCGAAGCAGGCTACGGTCAGGCGTCCCTCGAGCGGCTGCAGCGCTTCATGCTTCGGGTCGGCGCCGAGCTGCAGCTGCTGACGCTGGACCTGGTCGCGCTGCGGGGCCCGGCCGTGGCCGATCTGATCGCCGGTGGCCTGGCCGCGCCAGAGGGCGGTGCCGTGCTGGAGGCGATGTGGCCAGGGGGTGGCGTCGATCTGGTCGGGGCCGAGGTCGCCGTCCCCGACGGGGTCCCCGAAGGCGACCCGGTCGCCCTCGATGTGTTGCGGGTCCGTTCCGGCATCCCCGCGATGGGGGCCGAGCTCGACTCGTCGACCATCCCGGCCGCGGCGGGGGTCGTCGACGACTCGGTCGACTTCACCAAGGGCTGCTACGTGGGGCAGGAGCTGGTGGCCCGCATCGATGCCCGCGGCGCCAACACGCCAACCCGGCTACGAGGCATCATCTTCGGTGAGGCCGCCCGACCCGACGACGTCCCGACCGGCAGCGAGCTCGCCGCCGCTGACACCGTCGTCGGTCATGTGACCAGCTTCGTCCGCTCCGAGCGCAGCGGGGCGATGGCGCTGGGCTACGTCAAGCGGGGCGTCGAGGTGCCGTCAGAGGCGTCGGTCGTCGCCGCCGACGGCACCGTGCACCCCGTCGAGCTGGTCGAGCTGCCCGTCGCCTGAGCGCGTCGCACCCGGGCATCGAGGAGCCCAGAGGCCCTAGTCCCTGGTCCCGGCGCCGTCAGCGGGGCTGTCGAGCGGGAGGAGCACGGTCAGCCGAGTGCCGCCAACGGGTCCCGAGCCGGCGCTGACCGAGCCACCCATGGCCGTCACCAGCTCTCGAACGATGGCGAGGCCCATGCCGCTCGGGTTCTCGGCCCTGGCCGGTTGCGACCGCGAGACGTAGAGCCGGTCGAAGACGTGGGGGAGGTCGCGCTCTGCGATCCCCGGCCCGTCGTCGTCGACCCTGATGACCGCATCGGTGCCATTGGGCGAGACGCTCACGTCGACCGTCGACGCTGCGAACTTGAGCGCATTGTCGACCAGGTTGGCCACCGTCTGGGCGAGCCGATCGGGGTCGGCCCGCACGACCGCCGGTCCGTGGTTGTGGAACCTCAAGGCGAGGCCGTTGCGCTCGGCCTGCGGGGCCAGCCCGGCGACGGTGCGGCCAACGGCGACGCCGGCATCAAGGGACTCCAGATGGAGCCGGAACTGGTTGGCGTCGAGCCGGGCCAGGTCGAGGAGGTCGCCGACCAGGCGCTCGAGGCGATCGGCGTGGTTGGCGATGACCACCCCGGTTCGGGCCGGATCGGTGATGGCGCCGTCGGAGAGGGCCTCGGCGTAGCCGGCGATCGCCGTCAGCGGCGTTCGGAGATCGTGTGAGATCGAGAGGAGGAACTGCTGATCGAGCGCC
>JAOTYQ010000313.1 GCA_029861725.1 Acidimicrobiia bacterium
CTCTCGCTCCCACCGTCTCTCCTCGCCTCGACGTTCGCCTGTATCGTCGGCGGGACGAGTCGAGTCCTGAGTGATCGTGCACGGGTACCCAGCCGTGCCTCAGCGATCACGACCGCGACAAGCGGAACGGTGCGAACCGAGTGGCGCGCTCGGTCTCGCCTGACTGGTGGACCGGGGCTCGGTTCGGCCGATCCTACGATGGCGGCCATGGACGGTGCAGGAGGGCTCTACGAGACGATTGGCCGGGGCTACGCGACCGCTCGGCCACCCGACCCTCGAATCGCCAACCAGATCGAAGAGGCGATCGGCGGCGGCGACTCGGTGGTGAACGTCGGGGCGGGGACCGGCAACTACGAACCACCGGATCGTCAGGTCGTTGCCGTCGAGCCCTCCCCATCCATGCTGAGACAACGTAGAAACAAGCACGCCACCGTGCGGGCGATCGCCGAGCGGCTCCCCTTCGTCGACGATGCCTTCGACGTCGCGATGGCGATCTTCACCATCCACCACTGGACGAATCGTGACCTTGGTCTCCAAGAGCTGGCTCGGGTCGCACGACGCCAGGTGTCGCTGGTGTACGACACCGACGTCACCGCCCGGATGTGGCTTATCGAGTACTTCCCCGAGCTGACGACGGCGCTGTGGGACGTGGATGCCCCCGGGCCGAGCAGTATTGGCCTGCATCTGGAGGTGGACGATGTGCGCGTCCTGTGGGTCCCCCCGGATTGCACGGACGGATTCACGGGCGCCTACTGGAACCGACCCGAGCGTTACCTGGAGGCGGCCGTCCAGGCCGGCATGTCGACACTGACCCGCCTGGACCCTGGGGCGAGGGCCGCTGGTGGCGAGCGACTGCGCCGGGCCATCGAGTCGGGCGACTGGGACCATCGCCACGGGTGGCTCCGAAGTGAGGAACGCTTCGACATGGGCTACCGGCTGGTGCTCTCACACCGTCGGCCGCGTTGGCCGTGACCCTTGCCGAGCGTCGTCGAGCTGGGTGGAGCCCCGGGTTTCTCGGCGGCGAACCGATCAAGCGGTCGTCAGTGCTGGCTCCGGGGTAGCACTGTCGGCCGGAGGGGTGGAGATCCCCTTGGTGATGAGCCAGATTCCGATGACCAGCTCGAACAGTCCGGTTGGAAACCCCAAGAAGAACCAGTCGATAGCCGATCCCAAGAACAAGACCGAACTGAAGAACCCGACGACGACCGCGGCAATGCCGTAGAGGGACAACCACCGAGGGACAGACCTCGCCTGATACAACAGGTAGTAGAAGGCGAGCGCTCCCAAACCTTAGAAGACCATATGTATCTCCCACATCTGACGATCGAACCTCTGGAATGTTTCACCGAGTGCGAGCAGATCCGGAGATGCCGAGGCACCAGCTTCGGCGTAGGTCCCACTCAAGGAGATGAGGAGGAACGCTCCGATGGTGCTCACGGCGAGCGTGACGGCTTCGGCCAGCCACCAGCCAAGCGCCACGAGGGCCAATACCGGATTCTGCCTCTTCACCGCGGTGTAGAGCAGGACTGCGAGGACGACAACCCCGACGCTCGTGATGCACAAGTCGATCATCGTGCTCCAGCGCATCTGCGCCGTGTTCTCTTCGATGTTGGCCAGAGTCTCGGCTGAGTCGTCGGACCCGAGTTTGGCGGGGGTGTTGCGTAAGTCCTGGTCAGGGGGGCGCGGCGGAGGGGTGTTTCCCCTACATTTATGTGTTTTGCCTGGTCAGAGGGTCAGGCGACCTCGGCGGTGTCCCACCCTCGGGTGTCGACCTCGAGCGCAGCCAGGATCTGAGCCTGGAGGGCGGTGCGGCGGGTGATGAGCCCGATCCGTCGACCCCCGACGGCGATCTGAACGTGTCGGATGCGGCCCAGTTCTCGTAGCGCCCGCTGAGCTGAGAGGTCCTGACCGTCGATGTCAGGATCAGCGATCCCGGCAGCGGCGAGTGCTTTCCCGATGAGGGTCTCGACCACTGCGGCGTAGACGCAGATGGCGATGTGCCCTTTGACTCGTTGCTCGGTCCAGTGCCTGACCGGTCGGAGGTGAAGGAAGTCTTTCAGGGTCCGGAACCGGTTCTCGACCTCCAGCAACTGCCGGTAAGCGGTCACGATCCTCGTCGTGGACGCCTGGGCGGGGGTGAGGCTGGTGGTCAGGACATACCGGCCGGCGAGTTGTTCTTCGTAGTCGTGTGCTGGGTCGTTGTAGTGGTAGAGGAAGTGACCCTCGCTGATCTCGATCTCGAACAGCCCGGCGACCCCGGAGGATCCGAGGATCTTCTGGGCGGCCCGCCCGATCGCTGCTGGGTCTTTGAGCCGGCCGGCTCGGACCCGGTCCTCCAACGCCAACAACTCGGCCTCACACTTCGCCACCAACTCAGCGGTCCGGGCGGTGTCCCGGCGATGCCGTTCATCGGACTCGACCACCACTGCTCTCGTCCCATCGGACAGCGTGATCTCGGCTGCTCGACTGTTCGCCGCCGGGACCTCCACCCACTCCGTCGCATCGCCTTCGGCGAGATCGAGAGCTTCAGCACATGCGGCGTCACGGTGGAGGCGGGTGGCCACAACCCGATCACCACCTGGGGCCGGTCGCTTCGCTTGTCCCGGGAATACCCGAACGCCTTGGACGGGAACCGATCAGAGGGGCGAGGGTCGCCTTCGAAGTAGGTGGAGGTCAAGTCGTAGCAGACCATGGAGAGATCCATGTTCGTGAGGTCGCACAGCCGGGCATACAACTCGGTCTCCGTGGCCGCCTTGCTGGAAGCGACGGCGTCGAGGGCCCGGTAGTACTGATCCAGCGATGGGGCCGTCCACCCTTCGGGCATCGATATATCTCGGTCGACCCATTCGATCAGCCGTCGTTTCGAACACGGGTCGATCAGCCGGTTGGCCACCATCGCGAACACCGCCTCCGACAACGACACCGCACCACGGTCGGCGCCTTGTTTGGCGAACCACACATCGAGCCCGAGGCGTTCCCACACCGCCGCCACCGCAGCCGTGGAGCCCACCATCCGGGTCTCCTCTGCTGACATCGCGGCCACCGCAACCTGGTCTCGTTGCAGGTGGTTCTCCAGAGCAGTGATGATCCGTTCCAGCTCCCCCGAGGCCCGCAGAGCGGTCATCTCACCGAGGCGCAGCAGGGTCCGATGCGTGTTCTTGCCCTCCACCCGGACGGACTCGACCAGCGACAGATACTCATACGTCTTGTCGCCCCTCCGGGTTCGATCAGCTCGATCCTCCGGCGATCGACGACCTCGTGGTCGGCCGATGCGGTGACCGCAACGGCCCAGCCGAAATGATGGGCAATCCCCACACGCATTCGACGAGTATCCCCTGGCTCGGCCACCCGAGTCGACCAGGACCTTCGCCTCTGCCATCCGCTGCGCTCGGTCGACCCGATCGAAGACCACCACGGTTGGGCGCCGGACATCGGCGAGGTCACCGGTACGCCGCTCAACTTCCCGATCGTCGCCGAGCTCTACGACATGATCCATCCGGGGGCAGGCGATACCTCGACCGTGCGGTCGATGTTCATCATCGATCCCGACGACAAGCTGCGCCTCACGCTCACCTACCCGAAGTCCGTCGGTAGGAACTTCGACGAGATCGTGCGCGTCCTGGACGCTCTCCAGGCAACCGATCGCGACGCGATCGCCACGCCGGCAGACTGGCGTCCCCGCGACCGGGTGATCGTTTCTCCTGACCTGTCAACCGAGGACGCACAGTCGACCTTCGACAACGCGGTCGAGGTCAAGCCGTACCTCCGGTACGCCGACGCCCCCTCGGCCTAGCCAAACCGAGTGCGTCGGCTCAAGCGATTGGTTGTGGTGGTCGCCGCTGAGGCTCGGGACTTCATCCTTAGGTCGCTCTGTGCGGTCTCACGAGGTGTCGGTTTCGTCCCAGCTCGAAAGCCCGGATCGATCCATCCGGGCCACAAGATCGTCGTGACCTCGAGCCCCGACTGGCGGGGTCGCAGGACCACGTTCCGGATGGCACCGGTACTCGACTGCTCGGATCGAGTTCTCGTGGTCGATGATTGGATCGAGACTGGCAGCCAGGCGTCGGCGATCGCAGAGGCTGTTGTCGCGACGGCGGGCAACGCTGACCGGTGTGAGCGTCATCGTCGACCAGGCACCACCTGCGGTCCACCGTTCGCTGAACGTCGTCGGTCTGATCACATACGCTGACCTGCCTGACGATCGATAAGGCTTGCGATGGGCCATACGCTCGTCGTTCACGACGGTCGCGGGTCGCTACACCGCCACACCGTCTCGGGCACACCCAGCGGTCACGTTGCGGCTGCGTGCTCCGGCAAGTCGCCATGCCCCACGACTACCATGAGGCCGCCACCGAGCCCGGCGGCGAGCGACGCGGAGGCACCGTCGACCGACCCGGCGCCGAGCATCGTCATCGCGACAGCCGGACTGGCGATGGCGGCGGCTGCCAGCCTGTTCGCCAAGCGGCGATTCGTCCAGCCCTCAGCGACGGATCACCAGGGTGATTCGAAGCGGGTGATCGTTACCAAGGCTGATGCTCTACCGGGTCGCTACGAGCCGAAGCGATCGCGATACAGCTGGGCGACCTTGGCCAGCCAGTTTGCAGCTACGGACTGCTCGGACACGTCTTGGTCGTATGCCGGCGACACGAGTGCGGCTGCCTCGACCACCTCCACGACCACAATCGATCGAACTCGATCACCGGGCAGGGACGAACCTCGCTCGCCGAGAAGCGCCAAGCCCCGCTGGTACCGGTCACCGTCCGTGTGCACGGTCGCCGTGCCTTTGAAGCGGTAGCCCTTGCGAACGATCGGGTCGACGACGTTGATCTCGATATGAGGGTTCCCCGACAGGTTGCGGACCGTGTTGGGCGAGGCGACGTCGGCGAAGAGCAAGTGAGAGTCGTCGACGACAACGGTCGTGCCCTTCGGCGACAGGTTCGGGCGGCCATCGGGAGTCACCGTGGCGATGAAACCCAACTGCTGCTCAGCAACGACCCGCTTCATGTCGGCAGTCAACTCCATCGAGTCGATGGTCCCACACCACCTCTGCGACCGCTCGCCGTTGCTCCACACCTCCCGGCAACAACACGCCCGAGCTCGCAGCCGGGAAACGCTCGTGAACCGAGTCGTTCTTCGAGACGTGCACGCCCGGGTAGGACAACAATGAGGGCCAAGCCGGCTCGGGCCGCGCGGAACACCTCATTCGGCGGCGGGCCCATCGTCTACTCCGGTCAACGCGACGAGCGGCGGCAATCGGGAGACTTGGAGGGGCTCACGCTTCGCCGACCGACGCGTCAGGCCCGGTCGGCTCGGTCGCTGAGCGCGCCGATGGCGGCCAGGACGAGGTCGGCGATCCGGCCCGGCAGTCCATCGTCGATCGGCCGGATCGGCTCCAGGCGGCGCAGGTAGAGCGGGCCCGCCGTCATGTCGACGATCAGCTCCAGGTCGAGGTCCGGGCGCATCTCGCCCCGCTCGATCGCCCGCTCGAACATCGAGAACACCTCCCGTCGGGCCGGGCTGCTGACGTGCTCGTCCAGTGCCGCCGCCAGGCCAGGATTCCGCCGGGCCTCGTCGAGCAGCGCCGGCAACAACCGGGTTCCGAGCTCGTTGCTGAGCCGTTCGGCCAGGTCCTGCAGGTACGAGCGGAGATCTTCCTCGAGCGAGCCCGTGTCCGGCACGGGGTGGGACTCCACATGGCTGGCCAGCGCCGCGATCACCGTTGGCCCTCGATCGTGACTCCAATAGCGCAGTAGACGGGCCGGTTGGTGACCTGGCCGTCGCGGATCTTGACCACGATGGCATCGATGAACACCACCGGGTAGACCCGCTCCAGGGGCCGGTTGGCCCAGTCCGCCATGTCATCGAGGACCCGGTCGGTGATCTTGGAGATCGTCTCCCGAGACACCTCGGTGCCATAGGTCTCAGCCAGATGGGACTGGACCTCACCGGTGGTAAGACCCTTGGCCACCAACGAGATCACCATCGAGTCAACCCCACCAAGACGGCGCTGTCGTTTCGGGACCGTCTTCGGTTCGAACGTGCCGTCCCGGTCTCGGGGGGTGTCAACCTCGACCGGGCCGACCTCGGTGATCACCGTCTTGGAACGAGTCCCGTTGCGGGAGTTGCCGCCGTTGCGGCCCTCGGGGGCATGTTTGTCATAACCGAGAGGTTCTTCCATCTCGACCTCGAGACCGGTCTCGAGGACCTGCTTGGTCAACTCGCCCAACAGACCACCAGGGCCGACCAGGTCGACCCCATCAGTTCGGGCCTGGGCCACCAGCTGCTCAGCGAGCTCCGGGTCGATCGGCCCCGGGAGCTTCAGCTCGCGGTTGTCGCGCTTGTCCTTCTTCTTTGGTGCCACCTCGACACCATCATCATTTGTCACTGCCTGTCCTTCCGGCCGAACCAACGGTTCAGCGTTTCAGGCCAGACCAGTTACACCGCGGATCTGACAGTCCCCGTCACGCATCGTGGTGAGGCCCTCGTTCGGCTGTAACGCAGCATCTCACCCTACGCGGTCGCATTACCGGACGGTTGACCCGGGCCAGTACGCCGGTACCCGAGCATGGCTGCCCGCAGTTTCCGAGGGGTGTTGTCGGACACTGCAACTGGGCCGACTGAGTGGCGGTCGTGGTGCGGGGTCGCAGTTCTGTGCTGGTGTTCTCGACTGAGGGCCTGGCCGCCGCGGCTGCAGCACGTCTTTCGGCGGCAAGACAGACCTTGTTTTTCGCGAGGCGAGTTGGGCAGCCATGCGTTACGGTCCACGCCATGCGGCATGTGGTGATGGGTTTGGTTGTGCTCGCGGCGGTGCTGGCTGGATGTGGCGATGGAGGTGCTGATGTTGGTGCCACGCCCGGTGCTAGCGACAGTGCGTCTACAACATCAGGAGCCGACGATGGTGAAGTCGGCGCGGATGATCCGTCCCGCGATGAGTCCTCAGGGTCAGACGATGCACCCGGGGTGGGTTCGGTTTGTGATCTGGCTACCGACGAGGAGATCTCGGCCATCGTC
>JAOTYQ010000315.1 GCA_029861725.1 Acidimicrobiia bacterium
AGGCGCTTCATGTCGCCAGCGCCGGATCCGAGCCGAACCACCTCCTTCTCGGTGGTGACGACCTCGAAGCCGCCGCCGGACACGGCGCGGGCCACTACGAGGTGGATCGAGTTGGTCCCGATGTCGATAGCGGCATGCACGTCGCTCACCCCGTCATCATTTCCCCGTAGCCTCTGCCTCTGTGGGATGGATCATCCGGGCCGAGCTCACCACTGCCGACACCGGCCCTGCGTCGTCGCTGCTTTGGGACCTGAACACTACTGGCATCGCCGAGCTCGCCCCAGATCACGGGTCGGGCGCTGTCGAGCTCATTGCCGGGTTCGACAGCGAGGCCGAGGCCGAGGCGGCGGTCGCCGCGCTGTCCGCGCCTGAGACCATCTCCCCACTCGCCGTCGCAGCATCGGTGGAACGAACCGACCCGACCGCCTGGATCGACGTCACCCGCCGGGGCTCGATCGTGGTCGGCGGCCGGCAGCACGCCTTCGAGGTCGGCGCGGCGTTCGGCCACGGCGCCCATCCGACCACGATGCTGGCGCTCTCACTGCTGGCGAACGTGATCGAGCCTGGGGCCGCCATGCTCGATTTCGGTACCGGCACTGGGGTCCTCGCTCTGGCCGGCCTGGCGTCGGGGGCGGGCCGGGTCGTGGCCGTCGACAACGATCCGGCGGCGCTGACGGTGGCCCGCGACAACCTCGCGGTCGAGCCGGAGCCCGCCGCGCCAACCTCCGACCGAACGGTCGTGCTCGAGCGGCTGCCGTCGCAGTCAGAGCAACCCGCCGGGTTCGACGTGATCGTTGCCAACGTGTTGCTGCCGGTGCACATCGACCAGGGGCCGTCCCTGGTCGACCTGCTCGGGCCGGAGGGTTCGTTGGTTGCGACGGGGGCCCTCGTCGACCAGGAGGCGAGCCTGCGAGCGGCGTACGAGCCCTTGGTTCCGCGGCACCATCTGGTCGACGGCAACTGGCTCGCCCTGCAACTCGGGCATCGAGCGCCCGCAGCGTCGTGACCGCCGGCAAGAGCCACCACGTGTGGTACGCCGCCTTCGGCTCGACCGGCGGCCCCGTCCCCCCGGTAGGTTCGGAGGATGGCAGAGCGCGAACGCACGACCTTCGACAATCGGATCACCCGTGAGCTCGGGATCGAGATCCCCATCGTACAGGCCCCGATGGGATGGATCGCACGCAGCCAGCTGGCCTCCGCCGTCTCGAACGCCGGCGGCCTCGGCATCATCGAGACGTCGTCCGGTGAGCTCGACGCCATCCGCGACGAGATCCGCAAGATGAAGGATCTCACCGACAAGCCGTTCGGGGTCAACGTGGCCCAGGCGTTCGTCCGCGATCCCGACATCGTGCAGTTCGTCATCGACCAGGGGGTGCGCTTCGTTTCGACCTCCGCCGGCGACCCCACCCGCTACACCGCCCAGCTGAAGGACGCCGGCCTCATCGTGTATCACGTGGTCCCGACGTTGCGGGGAGCGATGAAGGCGGTCGACGCCGGCGTGGACGGGCTGATCGTGGAGGGCGGCGAGGGAGGGGGCTTCAAGAACCCCGATCCGGTGGCGTCGATGGTGCTCCTCCCACTCGTGCGGTCCAAGGTAGACGTTCCGATCGTGGCCGCCGGCGGGATGCTCGACGGTCGGACGATGGCCGCTGCGTTCGCCCTCGGGGCCGAGGCGATCCAGATGGGTACCCGAATGGTCTCGGCGACCGAGAGCCCCGTGCACGACAACTGGAAGAAATCGATCACGGCCAGCGGCGAGACCGACACCGTGTTCCTCAACCAGCGCCACTCCCCGGCGCTTCGGGCCTTGAAGACCGAGCGAACCTCCGAGCTGCAGTTCGCCGAGCACAACGTGTTCGGTGACTTCGGCGACCCCCAGGCGCTCTACTTCGGTGGCGACATGGAAGCAGCGGTGCCGCTCGGGGGTCAGGTGATGGGGCGGATCGACGAGATCCGGCCGGTGGCCGACATCATCGGCGAGTGCGCCGAGGAGTTCTTCGCGGTGATGGACCAGCTGGCCACCGACTACCTCACCGATCGAGCGACGGCAGCCTCGACGGGGGCCGGATCGTGAAAGCCCTGCCGCCGATCGTGTCGGCCGACTGGCTGGCCAACCGTCTCGCCGAACCAGGTCCGGAGGGCTCGATCGTGCTCGCCGATGTCCGGTCGTATCTCGACGGACGGGACGGTCACGCTGCCTACCTCGAGGCGCATCTGCCCGGGGCCGTCTTCGTCGACCTCGACGGAGTGCTCGCTGCTCCTGCCAGTCCGGCCGAGGGCCGTCACCCGATGCCGACACCGGAGACCTTCGCCGACGGTCTCGGAGCGGCCGGGATCGGTGCCGACGATCCGGTGGTGGCCTACGACGATCTCGGCGGGATGATCGCCGGTCGGCTCGTGTGGATGCTGCGCATCCTCGGCCGGCCGGCTGCGTTGCTCGACGGCGGGATCACCGCCTGGCCCGGTCCGACCGAGCCCGGGGCGGTGAGCCGCCCCCCGGTCGAGCGACCCGTCACGCCCTGGCCGGCCGAGGCCATCGTCTCGATCGACCAGGTCGATGCCCACCTGGCGGCCGGACGGCTGCTGGTCGACAGCCGAGCTCCGGAGCGCTACCGAGGAGAGACCGAGCCGATCGACCCTCGGGCCGGCCACATCCCCGGCGCCGTCAATGCGCCCTTCGCCGACAACCTCGGCGAAGGGAAGCGCTTCCGCTCACCCGAGGATTTGCGTCGGCGCTTCGATGAGCTGGGCGCCAACGGTGACACCGTGTTCTACTGCGGTTCGGGGGTCAGCGCCTGCAACAACGTGCTCGCCATGGAAGCGGCCGGACACCCCCGCCCCCGAGTCTTCGTCGGCTCCTGGTCGCAGTGGTCGAACGATCCGGACCGGCCGGCCCGGTCCGGTGACCAGGCCTGACGTCGGCGACGGCCACCGCCCGTGCTAGGCTCGCCACCACGCGGGGTTGGTTTCTGCAAAGGAGCCTGTCATGACGCGCAACCTGGCTCGCCTCCTCCTCGGAGCGATCCTGGTCGTTGCCGCACCGGCCGCCGTACCAACCCCCGCCTCCGCCGATAGCTACCCGTCGCTGTGCCCCGCCATGACGGACTCGATCACCCGGCTCTATTACGCCTACTTCCAACGCGAACCGGATCCCGACGGGTTCAATTACTGGGTCCAGCAGTACAAGAGCGGCGACATGAGCCTGGAGGAGATCTCCGACTCGTTCGCCAACTCGCCCGAGTTCGTCGACCGCGACCTGATCAGTAGCGCGACCTACACGACCTGGCTCTACCGCAACCTGTTGGAACGGGCGCCGACGGGCGACGAGCTCGACCACTGGACCCGTGCGCTTGACGGTGGCTACCCACGAGGGTCGGTGACGCTCACCCTGACCGAGTCCTACGACTACGTGGTGCGGACGGGCACCGTCAAGCCGCTATCCGGGTACCTCCGCTGGTATCCCGACGGCACCCACTGGTACTGCGACATCGGGGCCGCGACCGTGCAGGTCCGGCCGCTACTGGGCGACGTCTGGGCCGACTACTACTTCAAGAACCGTGGCGACGAAGCCGACGAGATCTCGCTGTGGACTCTCGAGGACGACCGCAGCCTGGCGGTCCGGATGAACAGCGCGACCCTCTCGGCAGGGTTCACCGACTACAACTGGGACGGTGTGTTTGTCGGCGACGGCGATTACGGGAGCTTCATCGATGTGGAGACCGGGGCGACCTCCGACTGGATCGTGGTCTTCTACCCTCGCTCGATCGGCGAGGACCGACTCGGGTGGCAGCTCTCGTCCTAGGTCCGCTTGGTCGCTTGGATGTTCACGATCGTGTCAAGGTCGGGGACGTTCGGCCGAAGGCAGAAGTCCGGGCGGCGGGCGCCGTCCCGCCGCACCTAGGGGCTTGGCCCGGCTGACGTCGGTCCGGCCAGCGCTGCTGATCATCGCCCTCATCACCGCCGCGTGCTCGGGCGCAGACGGAGGCACCACCGACGCCGCCACCGGTGGCAGCAACGCCTCCCCACCGGCCGCGGCGGAGCCGCCAACGGGAGCGGGCGTCGCTACCACCGTTGCGAGCAACGCCGACGGCGGTTCGAGCAGCGACCGTGCGAGCACCGACAGCAGCGACGAGGGGGCGCCGTCGATCCCCAGCGCGAGCGCGACCAGCTCGTCGACGGCACCAGCGCGGATGGAGCCCGAACCGGCGCCCGATGATCGACCGCTGCCGACATCGGCCGAGCAACTGGCGGCCGAGCTCGAAGAGGCGGAACGGGCTCTACGAGCTCCCGGGATCGACGAGGCGGGCGCAGCCCCCTGGGGTCGTCGACAACAGGCGCTCTATCGAGTCCTGGCGTTCAACCCGGAGTGGGCCGAGGTGGTGCTGGCCGACGTGGATGCTTCTCTCAGGGACGCCGTGGCCCACAACTGGACCGCCCGCCAAGAGCTGCTCGCCCTCGTCAACACCGAAGAGCTGAGCGAGACGCTGCCGGCCTGGCGAATCGGGCGTCCTCGTCCCGCCGACGAGTTGCTGGGCTACTACCGGGAGGCCGAGGCGGCCACGGGCGTCCCCTGGGAGATCCTGGCCTCGATCAACCTGGTCGAGACGAGGATGGGGCGCATCCAGGGCATCTCGACCGCGGGTGCGATCGGACCGATGCAGTTCCTGCCGACGACATGGAACGAGTGCTGCGACGGCGACCCGACCGAGCCGCGCGACGCGATCAACGGCGCGGCCCGCTACCTCGTCCAACGAGGGGGCGATACCGATCTCGACCGGGCGATCTTCGGCTACAACAACTCGGACTACTACGTGACGGCGGTGAGCAGCTACGCCGCAGTCATGGAAGCCGACGAAGCGGCTTACTACGGGTACCACGCGTGGCAGGTGTACTTTCTCTCGTCTGCAGGGCTGATCGTGCTCGCCGAAGGCTACGAGCAGCCCGAGCCGCTCGAGGCGGTGGCGTACCTCGCCGCCCACCCCGAGTCCCTGTTCCCCGACGGCCGGTAGCCCAGCACCGGCCGGTCCAAGCGCAGGAGGAATGGCTTACCCCTTTTCGCGCCGAAGCAGCTAAGAATGAGAGCCATGGACGTTGGGGTCGATGCGGGAGAGAACACGGGCAACGGCGTGCTCGGTATCGATGTCGGGCCGGTGTCGGCTTGGCTCGACGGAAACGTGCCCGCCGCCCGGGGGCCCTACGAGTTCGAGTTCATCGCCGGTGGCCACTCGAACCTCACCTATAAGGTGACCGGGGCCGACGGCAAGCGACTCGTCCTGCGCCGCCCCCCGCTGGGCGCGGTGCTGGCCACCGCCCACGACATGGGCCGCGAGTTCGCGATCATCACCGGCGTCGGCCGGACCGAGGTACCCGTGCCGCAGGCCCTCGGGCTGTGCTCCGACGAGTCGGTCAACGGCGCGCCGTTCTACGTCATGAGCTACGTGGACGGTGTCGTCCTCCACGACGCCGAGCTGGCCGACCTCGAGATGCCAGACCATGCCGCACGAGAGGACCTGAGCCAGTCGGTCGTCGACGTCCTCGCAGCCCTGCACACCGCCGACCCCGACGCGATCGGGCTCGGCGACCTCGGCCGGCGGGAGGCCTATCTCGATCGGCAACTGAAGCGCTGGAAGCGGCAATGGGAATCGTCCAAGACGAGGGAGCTGCCGGCGATGGACCGGGCGTTCGATCTGCTCGGCCAGGCCAAGCCAGAGCAGCGCTACACCGGCGTGGTCCACGGCGACTACCGCCTCGGCAACATGTTGGTCGACCCCGTCCGAGGCACCGTCGAAGCCGTCCTCGACTGGGAGCTCTGCACCCTCGGCGACGTGCTCGCCGACATCGGCTACATCCTGAACAACTGGGTCCAGCCCGGCGAAGCGACCTCCGGAGGTACGACCGAACCGCCGACGATGCACGGCGGCTTCTCCACCCGAGAGGAGCTGATCGACCGCTACTGCACCACGACCGGGTTCGAGGTCACCAACGCCGACTACTACCGAGCGTTCCAGCACTGGCGGCTGGCGGCGATCGTCGAGGGAGTGATGGCCCGCTACCTCAAGGGCGTCATGGTCGACGACTCGGTCGACACCGACGAGTATCGCGTCCGGGTCGAGACGATGGCCGACGAGGCAAACCGGCTCCTCCACGGCCTCGGCTAGATCGTTGCCGTAACCGGATCGACAACATGTTGTTGCTGAGCAGGGATGTTTGGCCAGAGGCCGAACTCCGGGTGAGGCGCCCCGCGCCGAACACCGGGTGCTTGCGGGGTGCCCCCGACCGGGCACGCCCGACCATATGAGTGGCTCGAGCCGGTGTATCGTCGGCGGTCGGTCGTCACTGCTCGGTGGCGGGCGGTTCCGAGAGAAGTGAGGGCGGTCGATGGTCGGACCACGACGAACGAAGTGGGTGCCGCTCGCGATCGCGCTCGCCGTGCTGCTGGTCAGCGGGGCCTGCGCCTCGGGGACCGACGAGGGTCTCGACCGCGTCCAGGGTGACGTCGCTGCCTCCGATACCAGCACCTCCGAGGAGCCAACCTCGGAGGGCACCGATTCGGATGACCAGGCCGACAGCGACACCTCCACAACGGAGCAGCCGACGACCTCGGCGCTGGCCGGCGATGCCAACGTCGACTTGAGCGACGCCGCCCAGGTGGCAGTGCTCGACGCCGGGGCCGAGCCCCGAACCCAGCTGCGCACGCGGATCACGCCCGGCCAATCCGAAACTCTGGTCATGGTCCAGACCCAGGACATCCGCCAGGAGATCGCCGGGCAGGCCTCGCCCGGGGCCGGTCCGATCCCGATGATCATCGAGATGGACCTCCGGGCCGACTCGATGGGCGGGACGCTGTTGACCTACACGTCCGACATCACCTCGGTGGCGGTCGGGGAAGGTGTCGATCCGACGCTGGCGGCCCAGCTCGAAGAGGGATTGCAGGTGATGATCGGGCTCCGGACGATGAGCGTCGTCGACGATCGGGGCCGAGTGCTCACCACCGAGATC
>JAOTYQ010000314.1 GCA_029861725.1 Acidimicrobiia bacterium
CGGGTGCTGGGCGAGACCCTGGGACGGATCGACCTGCGCCCGCTCCGGGCCAGGATCGGCATCGCATCGGCTGCGCTCGTCGACGAGCTCCGAGGCTCGCTGACGGCGGAGGAGATCGTGCGGTGCGGCCGCTTCGGTGCCCTCGAGCCGTGGTGGCACACCTACACCGAAGCCGACACCGAGCGGGCCGAGACGCTGCTCGCCCGAATGGGTCTCGGTGGCTACGGGTCGCGCCGCTTCACCACGCTGTCGAGCGGTGAGCGCCAGCGGGTCCTGCTGGCGAGGACGCTGATGCCCGATCCCGACCTCGTCCTGCTGGACGAGCCGACGGCTGGACTCGACTTCGGCGGGCGGGAGGAGCTGGTAGTTGCGCTGGAAGCGCTGGCCGCCGACTTGGACGCTCCCCCGTCGGTGCTGGTCACCCACCGTGTCGAGGACCGCCCAGAACCACGACCCACCTGGCCGCGGTGCGAGACGGTCGGCTCGTCGCCGCCGGCCCGATCGATTCGGTGCTGACCGCCGATCTGCTCACCGCCGTGTTCGACCTGCCGGTGGAGCTGAGCCGTCACGGTGGGCGCTGGGCCGCCCGCGCCACCGGGCTCGGCCCGCCGCGTTAGCGCGACGACCGGCGGTCGAGCCGTCGAGGTCAGCGCTCGAGCTGGTCGCGGTCGGAGATGATCTTGAGCAGCGGATAGGGGTTGACCGGTTCGCCGCCGCCGGGGTGCATCTCGAGGTGCAGATGGGGCGGTGTCGAGATGGCGTTCCCGGTGTTGCCGACGAAGCCGATCACGTGTCCGGCCCCCACCACCAGCCCCGGCACGAGGTCGGGTGCGTGCGACCGTAGGTGGGCGTAGTACCAGTCGGTCCCGCTCTCGCCCCGCAGCCAGACGGTGAGACCCCCCAGACGTCCCGACCCGACGCGGGTCACGACGCCGCGCTCGGCGGCGAGGAGCGGCGTCCCCGCCGGGGCGAAGATGTCGATCCCCTCGTGCCAGTGCTCGTCCGGCGTTCCCGGCATCCGGGGGAAGCCGTAGGAATCGACCAACGGCCGCCCGTAGCCATCGCCGACCGGGAACACGACGTCGTCGATGTAGACCGCGCTCCCAGCCCGGAACGCCGCGAGCTCGTTTTCGGCCTGGATCACGCTCTCCCGGGCGAGATCCACCTCGACGATCGCCTCGCGCAGCGTTCGCTCTGCGAGCCGAATCGAGTCGAGCGTGGCCAGCGCTCGCCCGTCGAGAGATGCCCGCAGCTCCAGGTAGGCGTCGATGGCATGCTCGTCCTGGTCGAGAGCGGCTCCCAGGAGCGTGCGCCGCACCTGAAGGTCGAGCACCTGGTCGTGGTCGGCAGCGTCGAACGAGCCGATGACGGCGTTGGTCAGCGCATCGTCGGTCATGAACGCCGCCACCGCCCGTTCGCGAAGCGCGGTCTCGGCCCGCCTGATGTCGGCCGCCGCGGCCTGCGTCTCGGCGTCGAGCGACGCTTGCTCGGCCCGCAGCTCCTTGCGGCCGAGCCGGATGGTCCGCACGACGGCGATCCGGTCCTCCTCGACCACTCGAACCTCGGCCAGCTTGACCTCGGCCGCCCGGACGCTGCTCCAGAGGACCTCGGCCGGTTTGAACTCCTCCTGGCCGGCGTAGGCCCCGTCGGGCGGGGGAACGGTCTCGTCGGTCTCGGGGGCGTCCTCACCTGCGTGCTCGTTGACCAGCGGGTCGGTGGTGGTCGTCACCCCCTCGGCGAGCGGCACCGTGCCGCCGGTGCTCGCCCCGTCCGGGACCGTGGTCGTGACGGGCTCGCCGTCGGTGGGCGCCGGCTCGGCCGCAGGCGTAGTGGTCGTGGGGACGTCGCCGCCGGTCGGCTGGGTCGTAGTGGGATCGGGCGGCGGGGCAGGAGCGGGCGGCGCCGGCGAGCCCCCTGGTTGCCCATCGTCGGCAGTCCCGCCGTCGGCGGCCGTGCCGTCTGCGTCGGCGGCGGCCGGGTCGGTGGTGGCGGAGGGGTCGGGTAGCGCACCGTCGGGCGGGGGTTGATCCTGGCCCCCTTCGTCGGGGCTCGTGGCGGCGGGCGTGGCGGCCGATGCGGGGCCCGCCCCAAGGGCCGTCACCGGCGAGATGAGGGAGATCGTGAGCGCAAGCCCAGCGAGCAGGGCCACCGAGCGCGAGCTGAGCTGCATACGAGAGCACCGTCGGCTCGGCACCGGCCGACATGAGCCGTGGTCGCCCGAGCCGAGGTCAGAGGTGGTGGGCGTCGCCGGCCGTCACCGTCACCCGCCGGTTGGCGGTCTCGACGACGAGCGCCCCCGAATCGTCGACGGCGACGGCGACGCCCTCGATCACGTCGGCCGGCCGCTGGAGCCGCACCGCCCGGCCAAGGGTGCAGCAGCGATCCCGGTAGGCGTCGAGCACGGTGGCGGGTCCGTGACGCTCGGCGTCGATGAGCCAGCGCTCGAGCGCAGCGAGGATCGACCGGACCACGTCCCATCGTTCGACCGACCGCCCAGTCAGCTCCTCGAGGGTCGCAGCCCGAGCGGCGATCTCGTCGGGGGGCCTCGATCCCCAGCGGAGGTTGAGCCCCATGCCGACGACGACACCGAGCGTTCCCCCGTCGGCCCCTCGGTTGGTCGCCTCGGCGAGGATGCCCGCCAGCTTCCGCTCGCCGAGCTCGGGCACGAGCAGGTCGTTCGGCCACTTCAAGGCAAGGCGCCGACCGCCGCCCGGCTCGCTCGGCGCCGTCGGTGGCACCTCGGCCGTCGCGGCGACGATCGACTCGACCGCCTCGGAGGCCGCGAGCCCATAGAGCAGGGGGATCAACCCGGCGGACGACGCCGCGGGCCTCAGCAGCACCGACACGAGCACGGCATTCCCGGGATCGTCGTGCCATACGCGGGCTTGCCGGCCCCGACCGGCGGTCTGATGGTCGGTGACCAGGACCGCCCCCTCGGGCATGCCGCTCTGGGCCGCAGCCAGCAGGTCGGCGTTGGTCGAACCGGTCTCGACGATGTGAACGATGGAGGAAAATCGGCTTCCTTCCACCCCGGCCACTACCCTCTGATCGGTCATCTCGTCCCAAACGATACGGGAACGCGCAGGTGGCGTGCATCCGGCACCCGGCGCCGCGCCCGGCCCCGATCCAACCCCAAGCGAGCAGTGATGGACTCAGGAGACAACCGCCCGTTCGAGAAGGTGCTCGTCGCCAACCGAGCCGAGATCGCCGTTCGGGTGATCCGGGCCTGCCAGGAGCTCGGGATCGCCACCGTCGCGGTGTATTCGGAGCTCGATCGCGACGCGCTCCACGTGCGGATGGCCGACGAGGCCTACGCCCTCGGGGGCGAGACGGCGGCCGAGAGCTACCTCAACACCGACGCCATCCTCGACGTGATCGAGCGAGCGGGGGCCGATGCCGTCCACCCTGGCTACGGCTTCTTCAGCGAAAACGCCGACTTCGCCAGGGCGATCACCGAGCGGGGCGTGACCTTCATCGGGCCGCCGCCGGAGGCGATCGAGGTCATGGGCGACAAGATCAGCGCTCGCCAGGCGGCCCAGAGGGTCGGGGTAGCCGGTGTCCCCGGCAACACCGAGTTCTTGACCAGCGCCGAGGAGATCGTGGCCTTCGGCGACGAGCACGGCTGGCCGGTGGCGATCAAGGCCGCGTTCGGGGGTGGCGGCCGGGGGATGAAGGTCGTGACCGGGGCCGACGATGCCCCAGCCGCGCTCGAGTCGGCCGAGCGGGAGGCTCTCGCGTACTTCGGACGAGGCGAGTGCTACGTCGAGAAGTACCTCGAGAAGCCCCGGCACATCGAGATCCAGGTGCTGTGCGATCAGCACGGCAACGGCATCTACATCGGTCAGCGGGACTGCTCCGCCCAGCGTCGACACCAGAAGCTGATCGAGGAGGCGCCAGCTCCGGGACTCAGACCCGAGGTGGCCCGGGCCATGGGCGAGGCCGCGCTGGAGGTGGCCAAAGGGTGCGACTACACGAACGCAGGCACGGTCGAGTTCCTCTACGAGGACGGGCAGTTCTACTACCTCGAGATGAATACCCGACTGCAGGTCGAGCACCCGGTCACCGAGATGGTGAGCGGGCTCGACCTGGTGGCGCTCCAGCTACTGGTCGCCGCCGGGGGCGAGCTGCCGATCCACCAGGACGACGTGACGTTGTACGGCCACGCCATCGAGGTCCGCATCAACGCCGAAGACCCGGCCGGTGGCCGCTTCCTCCCGTCTCCCGGCCCGATCACCAAGCTTCGCCCCCCATCGGGCTACGGCGTGCGCTGGGACGGCGGCTACGAGGCAGGTGACGAGATCAGCCAGTTCTACGACAACCTGGTCGGCAAGCTCGTGTGCTGGGGCTCGACCCGAGACGTTGCGATCGCCCGGACGCTGCGAGCCCTGCGGGAGCTGGAGATCGAGGGGGTGGCAACCACGATCGGCGCCGACATCGCCATCCTGGAGCACGCTGACTTCCGCAACGTCGTCCACTCGACCAAGTGGGTCGAGGACGGTCTGGACCTCAGCGGCGTCGCCGGCCGTCAGAATCCGGTCGCCCCCGATCCGCCCGAGGGCGACGAGCCCAGGGTGCGTCGCGACGTCGATGTCGAGGTGAACGGCAAGCGGTTCGCGGTTTCGATGTGGGTCCCGGAATCGGCGATGGCGCCGGCGGCTCCAAGCGCCCGGAAGCCGAAGCGGCGCTCGACAGGCGGGACGGCCGTCGCCGGATCCGGTTCCGGCAACGTCGTCGTTCCGATGCAGGGCACCGTGGTCAAGGTCCTCGTCGAGGAGGGCCAGGAGGTCGATGCCGGCGAGACGGTGCTGGTGCTCGAGGCGATGAAGATGGAGAACAACGTGACCGCCGAGAAGTCGGGGACCGTGAAGGACGTGAAGGTCGCCGCCGGCGACTCGGTCTCGGGCGGCGACGTCGTCGTTGTCATCGCCTGAGAGGTGGCGCCGCCCGGCGCTCAGTCAGGCTCGTCGGGTAGCACCAGCCGGACCGGCGATCCGGTCCGGCTGGCGATCTGACCGATCAGCTCCTCGATCGAGTGGTGGCCGGCCACGGGCACCGGTGCCCCGATGAGCACGTCGGTCTCACCGGCTCCGTCGACGGTCTCGGCCACCAGATCGACGACCTGACCGGCCCGGACCACGATCGACACATCGAGGTCGTCGGCACCGACCTGGGCTCGCGTCAGCTCCAGCTGGGCTTCCAGCAACCACCTCAGCTCGTCGATCAGGAGGGCGATCATCGAGTGGTCGAGGTCGGCGAAGTGCTCGTCGTCCAAGACGGCCAGGTAGTGCAACGGACGCTGCTGCTCCACCGCCTCGCGCATCGCCTCCCGTACGCTGGCTCCCCTCCCGGTGCCGCCCCACGAGACGTAGAGCAGCGGGCCGGTCGGTCGCTCGCTGGGAACCGCCGACTTCTGCGACGACCGCTCAGCCGACATCGGACGGCTCCCGGGGCTCGGGTTCGTCGCTCACCGTCGGTACCGGATCGGCCTCCCACCGTTCCTCGAGGAGGTCGATGGCGGCCAGGCGGTCACTCAGCTCGATCGTCAGGTCGCCGACGACCTGGTTGTCTACCAGGCCGGCCCGGGCGATGTCGACGAGTGCGGTCCGCTCGGCAACGAGCGCATCTCGCCGGGCCTGCAGCAACATCGACAGCTCCAGCTCGGGGTGGGCTTGGAAGTGGCTTCGCAGCGACGACGCCTGCTGGGTCACGTCTCGTTGGTAGGTCCGGCTGAGGGCATCGGCCATCTCGGTGAAGAGCACGCCCTCGGCTCCGAGGCGGTTGATCTCGGATTGCCCCGCCCGGCGCATGGCGATGCGGGCCTGGTGGCGCTGCTGTTCGAGCTCGTTGTCGGCCCGACCCGAGAGACCCAACCGCCTGATCACCGCGGTGATCGTCGTGCCCTGGATGAGCAAGGTGAACAAGACGACCCCGAAGGTCATGACTTCCACCGTTTTGACGGTCTCCTCGCCGAACACCTCGTCGGACATGGTGAGCACGAGGGCGAGCGAGATCGCGCCCCGCAGGCCGGCCCACGTCATCACGTGGCGATAGGACATCGGGATGTAGCGGCGGGGCATCACCTTGCCGGTGAGCTCGGCCAATCCGTAGACCAGCACCACTCTGGTGACGAGCACGCCGACGAGGGCGACGGCGACGGCCCACGCGTCGTCGTTGAGGTCCGAGGGTGAAACCCGCAACCCGATGACGAGGAAGACCATCGAGTTGACGAGGAACGTGAGCAGTTCCCAGAAGTGCTCCAGCGTGAGCCTCGTCGACGGTGAGGTATTGTCGAGCCCGATCGTGCCGACCACGAGCCCAGCGGCGACGACGGCGAGGATCCCCGAGAAGTGCAGGTCGGGCCGGCCGATGACGGCGCCGAACTCCTCGGCCAGTAGGTATGAGCTGTAGGCCAGGGCCAAGGTGGTCGAGGTCTCGATGAGCGGGTCGTCGACCTGGGCGAGGACGACGGCACTGACGAGGTAACCGAGTGCCATTCCGACCAGCAGGCCGCCGGCCGACACCACGACGAAGTCGACGAACGCGCCGCCGACGGTGAAGCGATCGCCCTCGGCAACACCGATTGCGAGTCCGAACGCCACGACGGCAACCGCGTCGTTGAACAGCGACTCGCCTTCGACGAGCACCGACAGCCGCCTCGGCGTTCCCAGCGACTTGAAGAACGCGATGACCGCAACCGGATCGGTGGCCGAAATGAGCGCGCCGAACGCGAAGGCGGCCTCCCAGGGAAGGTCGAGCACGCCGTGGACGAGCGCAGCGAGAGCGAGGGTGCCGACTCCGGTGCCGACGAGGGCCAGGAGCAGCACCGGCACGAGGTCGGCCCGCAGCTTCGCCCACGGCAGGTGGAGCGTGGCCTCGAACAGGAGCGGCGGCACGAGTAGCGCGAGGATCAGCTCGGGCGACACATCCACGGCCACGAGATCGCCGAGGGTGGTGGCGCCGAAGCCAGCGAGAACCAGAGCAACGGTGTAGGGGAAGTTG
>JAOTYQ010000316.1 GCA_029861725.1 Acidimicrobiia bacterium
GTCGTCCCACTCGGTCTCCTCGACCGAGGTGTGGAACAAGCATTTGTCGTAGAAGCCGAACTTCGTCGCCATCGCCTGGCAGTACTCGAAGATCTCGAACCCCGACGCGAACTTCATCGTCGGGAAGTAGTCCATCTCCTCCAACAGCGGCAGGTAGCTGTAAGACTCGACGTCGCAGGCGATGCCGGGATATCGGTTCCAGTACCAGGTGCCTCCTACATCGCCCCCCTTCTCGCAGAACCTGACGTCCTGGAAGCCGGCCTCCCGCAGCTTGTACCAGAGCATCAGCCCGGCGAAGCCGGCGCCGACGACGAGGATCTCGCACTCATCGGTGAGGGCCTCCCGCTCGACTGGATCGGCCGAATACACGTCGGCCAGGTAGCGGCTGAAGTCGCCCTCCATTGCCATGTAGTCGGCGGCACCGCGTCGGGCCTCCTTGAATGCCCGGTACCTGGCCTGCTCCTCAGCGTTGAACACGGCGCCGGCCGGAGCGGGAGCCATCGTGGTCAGGCCGTCGTCCACGACCGCGTAACCGCGGCCCTCGACACCATCCATCCGGCTCGCGGCCCGAGTGTCAAAGATCTTCAGGCCCGTCTCAGGGTCCACGCTGATTGACATCTCCATCCTCCCTCGCCCGTCGGCACAACATCCGGGGTACCGCTGACATTGTCGACTCCTTGACCGCCGCTGCGCCAACTGCCGACAGCCCGCCACCGCCCGTACCCGTTCGCCGTGATCGGCGGGCGCCGATCGCCGCCCCAACCGGCCGACGGCTGCAGTCCGACCCCGGACGCGAGCCGCAATGGGCCTCCGGACATGGCTCCACCGTTGAGATTCGGCGGTGTGCCGTACCCGCGCTGGTGGTCGAGTTCATACGATGATGACGATCTTTCCTTGGGCTTGGCCAGTCTCGAGGTACTGCATGGCCTCGGCGACCTTGCTCAATGGATACGTCCGGTCGATGACCGGCACTACGTGACCGTCTTCGACTAGCTCCTTCAGAACACGCAGGTCCTCGTGATTTCGTTTCGCGAACAGCGAGGCCATTTTCTGGCTCACGAAGGGCGACAACACGACCGGTCTCAGTAGGTGGGGCAGAGCCCCCAACCAGCGGCCACCGACGACATCGCAGCCGATGGCAACATAGGTGCCGTCGGAAACCAACGCTCGTCTACAGGCTGAGATCGAGCGATTACCGTTGGTGTCGAGTATGAGGTCATAGCGATGGCGGCCGGATGCGAAGTCGTCGACGGTGTCGTCGACGGTGTGGTCAGCGCCGATCGATCGGATCAGATCCAGGCTCTTCGTGCTGCCAACGCCGGTGACCTCCGCGCCGAATGACTTTGCGATCTGCACGGCGAACGTGCCGACCCCTCCGGACGCGCCGTTGATCAACACCGACTGCCCCGCTTCTGTTCTTCCGACGTCGCGCAGGCCCTGTAGGGCGGCCAACCCCGCCATCGGGACCGCCGCCGCTTCCTCGAAGGTCAGATTGGCCGGTTTCAACGCAACCGAGTCTTGCGAGACACAGACGTACTCAGCGAACGAACCCAACTCCAAGAACGGCTTGCCGGGCACCTCTCCGTCGACTTGGCCGAACACCTCATCGCCGGTTTGAAACCGCGTCACATCGTCGCCAACCGCTTCGATCTGCCCGGCCAGATCGGCGCCAAGACCGTCGGCTCGGGGCTTGAGCAGCCCTCTGACAAGACGAACGCTGCGGGGGTCGGCGCGCATCGTGTGCCAGTCATAGAGGTTGACCGCACCCGCTCGAACGCGGATCAGCAACTCATCAGCGCCAACCCTGGGCTTGTCGATTTCGCCTAGCTGCAGGACCTCACCAGCCAAGCCGTACCGAGAGAACACGACCGCTCTCATCGTCTCCCGCTCAGCTGCAGTGGGTGGCTCCGCTCGTGCCACGCGACCTTCCTTCAAGCGATCCGAGATCATTGTCCGCCAAACCACTCGACAATGCTCGCCATGGGCCAGCAGCGAGCGCAACACCACGAGGCACCGCTCGGGCGGTGTCAAGGGTGGCTGGTCGGCGGGCACGCAGAGGCGTCCCGGTAAGGACGGAGGTAGCGTGACCTGCGTTGCTTGCACTTCGAGGTTCTGGATGGACCGCCTGGACCACGTGGACGCCGAGGGCTGTCTGCGCCACCAAGTTCCGGGGCGGTCCGCTGCAGATCTCGGCCGACGGCAGCCTGAGGACGGCGGCGCTATTCGAAGTCCGGGCCTGGGGGAGGTCGGGATGGTCGTTGGTTACCGGCGGTGGCGGACCGAGCACATCGAGGCTCTGCATGCTGCGAGCGAGGTCATCGCAACCGCCAACGGTCCGGTCGAGGTGAGTCGCCGAGGTGAGGGACCGCCGGTGCTGATGATCCACGGCACGCCAGGAGGTCACGATCAGGGTTTCTTCGCTGAATTCCTCGTGTCGGCCGGGTTCAGCATCATTGCCCCGTCGCGGCCTGGCTATCTGCGCACGCCGTTGGCCACTGGATCGAGCTGGTCGGGGCAGGCCGATGCCGTCGCTTCGCTCTTGGATGCGCTCGAGATCGACCGGGCGCCAGTCTACGGCGCCTCGGGTGGGGGGCCGACCATGATCCACCTCGCCGCCCGACATCCCGACCGGGTTCAGGCGTTGATGCTCGAGTGTGCGATCTCCGGGCCGCTGTCGGTCGACGTCCCGGCATTCGTGCTCCGCCTGCTGACCTCGACGCTGGCGGTGTGGTTCCAGCTCCACCTGTTCAGGCGTTTCCCAACGACGGTGCTGAGAGGGCTCCTGTCTCAAGAGAGCACGTTGTCCAAGGCCGATCGCAAGCGGCTCGCTGACGAGATCGCCGAATCACAAACGGATCTCGACTATGTGCGTGAGCTGATGCTCAGCACGACGCCGAGCGATCGGCGCAGGGCCGGCCTCGACAACGATCTGGCGTTGTTCGAGCGGGCCGATCCGTTCCCGTTCGACGGGGTCCGATGCCCCACGCTCGTCGTTCATGGCACCGCTGACGGTGATGTTCCCTTCGAGCACGCCGAGCGGTCGCAGCGGGAGATCGCCGGCACCTGACCGAGCCCGCGGAGGCGAGTAGCCTTCCAAATGGCAGTCTTCTCGCCCGAGGTCACAGGCGAATCAGGATGACTAACTCCATCAAGAAGTTCGATCCCGACGTCCTGTCGGCGGACGTCATAGCGGAGATTCGCGAGAACGGCGTTGCCATCGTCGAGGACGTCTTCCCGACGGTCGCGATCGACGTGTTGTGGGAGAAGGCCGAGACCGAGCTCGACAAGATCGAACCAGGCGGTGGTGAGCTCTTCGGTGGGGCCAAGCGCTCGATCAGTGCGCTCTTCGCCCGTGGCATCGAGTTCAGCGAGACCCTCTTGCTGAACGAGCGGGTCCTCGAGCTGATGGACGGGATCCTGCTGCCGGAATGTCCGATGGCCTCCTCGTCAACGCCGCGGCCGGCGGCCGACATGAAGGCGGTCATGAGGACCTTGACCGACCCGAGCTACCCCGACCCGTTGGTCGGTCCGAACTGTCACCACTACCGGATCAACGCCAGTGTCGCGATGCAGGTCTGCCGCGGCGGCGAGAACCAACTTCTGCACCGGGACGAGTTCCGATACCTGCCGTACATGCAACGGGATCCGGCCGGACCGGAGTTGACGATGGCCGTGATGGCCGCCGCCACCGACTTCACCGCCGAGAACGGAGCGACTCGTTTCGTCCCCGGGAGCAATCGCTGGCCCAGCGATCGCTTTCCCGAGGAGCACGAGGTCGTGCAGGCGGTGATGTCGAAGGGGTCGGCGGCGTTCTGGCTCGGCAGCGTCTATCACGGACTGGGGATCAACGTCGTCGACGAGCCCCGAACGGGGTTCATCTTCTCCTTCGGCCTCGACCATCTCGCGCAGGAGGAGAACCAGTTCATGGCCGTGCCTCCTGCTATCGCGAAGACACTCCCCGTGAAGGCTCGGCAGCTACTCGGCTACCGCTCGAGTCCGTCGATCAACTGGGTCCAGGGACTCGACAAGGACGACATGCTCACCCAGGGCGAGAGCAGCCTGTTCACGTGAGGACGGAGATTGGAGACCATGAGCGACATCATCGAGACCTACAAGAAGAACACGCGGCGTAGCGCTAAAGCCGATGAGCGGGTGAAGCGGAGCATCATCGGTGGCAACTCACGGGGGGCGGCGGTTTGGCAACCGCACACCCTCACCGTCGAGCGAGGAGAGGGCTCGCAGGTCTTCGACGCGGATGGGCGGGAGTACACGGATCTCATCAACAACTTCACATCGCTGGTCCACGGCCACGCCTACCCGCCCATCGTCGAAGCGGCCACTCGACAGATCGCCCAGGGCACGGCATGGACCGCGAACAACCACGGGCAAGCCGAGCTCGCCGAGACCCTGATCGAGCGCATTCCGGCCACCGAGAGCGTGCGCTTCACGAACTCGGGGACCGAAGCGGGAATGCTCGCGCTCCAGATCGCCCGAGCGATCACCGGGCGACTCAAGATCCTGATGTCGCGCTTCGGCTATCACGGCAGCCTGATGGAGTTCGAGATCGGCACCTTCGGCGGCTTCCTCGACTTTCACGGTGCCGACACCACCCATACCGCCACCTACAACGATGCCGACAGCTTCGAGCAGGTGCTGGCCGAGCATGGATCCGAGATCGCTGCGGTGTTCGTGGAGCCCGTGATGGGCGCCGGCGGTGTGGTGCGGGGGGAGACCGAGTTCCTCGAGCGGGTCGGCAAGGCGGCCAACGAGGCCGGCGCGCTGTTCGTCGTCGACGAAGTGATCACGTACCGGCTGTCGACCGGCGGCGAGCAGATGAACCGCGGCATCGAGCCCGACCTCACGATGCTCGGCAAGCTGATCGGGGGCGGGTTCCCGGTCGGCGCTGTCGGGGGACGCCGCGAGTACATGAAGATCTTCGACCCCACCGAGCCAAAGTCGTTCCACTCCGGCACGTTCGTCGGCAACCCGGTCACGATGGCTGCCGGCGTCGTGTCGACCCGCGAGCTCACCCAGGAGCGCATCGACACCATGGCGGGTCTCTGCGACCGCCTCGACGTGTCCCTCCACAGCAGCGCCCGCAAGCTCGGACTTCCGTTCTCGACCAACCGGGAAGGTTCGATGCTGAACGTCTTCTTCCAGCACGAGGCGCCGACCCAGGGTCCGTTGCGCAACGACGAGAAGGAGATCACGCTCTTCTACCTGGCGGCGCTGAATCGGGGCTTGCTGATGGCCACCAGGGGCATGATCGCGCTGTCGACCGTGATGGACGAGGCCCGGATCGACGACGTGGCGGAGCGAGCTGCGGCCGCGATGGCAGACCTCGCTGCTGAGCTCGGCTGACTCACGTCGGTACCCGAAGGCCTCTCGTGGCCCGGCGGCCGGGGACGTCAGGCTGGCGTCGACCCGGCGGCGACGTCGACGATACGCGTCGAGTGAAGACGGCCGTCTTCCACGGTCAAGGTGCGGTAGCCCGGAATACTGCGCGAGGAACGACGTGGCACCCCACCCTCGAAGTCGAACTGCGTGCTCGTTGCCGGCGCGCCGAGTATGCGAACATCACCAATGCACACATCCATCGCCAGGTGCCGGTGCCCGGTGAGGAACACAGTAGGTGGGCTGAGCGTCAAGAGCTTGCTCAGCTCTTCGTGAGGAATGCGCATACCCGGCCGGCCACCGCCATCGGGCTGCACGAGATCGTGGTGCAGGAGCACGAGCAGCAGGCTGTCCCCCGAGTCGGCAACCGCAGGGATCGAGCTGACCCGTCCCTCCTCTGCTCCGGGGATCTGGCTGTCGACCACAGCGAGCTTCGCCCGCTCGGTCGCGAGGAGCCCGTCGGCGACATCGTTTCCGGTTGGAAAGAGCGCGGCCAATCGCCGCCGGTCGTCGTGATTCCCCGGGGTTGCGACGAAGGGGCAGGCGAAGTCGGCGAAGATCTGCTCGACGAACTCATACGACTCCGGAGACCCGTCGTGCGAAACGTCGCCGCCGACCAGGATCAGATCCAGCGACGGCCGATGTTCCCCGAGACTTCGAGCGACCGCAGCGAGATTCGCCCGAGTGTTCTCGCCGTGGAGCAGGAAGCTCGGGTTGCCGGCAACGTGGAAGTCGCTCACATGAGCGATCGTGAGAGCCATCGCTGGACCGCGATTACGCAGGTACTGAGGATGAGCCACCACCCTACACGGCACGACCGTCCCACCGTCTGCGGTCGAGCTTCGGCAACGGAGGACCGCGGTCACCTACACTCGGATGACAACGTCTGAGGCGGTAGACATGGCTACCAACGGGACATCCGCTTCCACCCGTGAGGTCCAGCAACTGCTCACCTCACTCGGCTTTCCGGTCGGTGAGATCGACGGTGTGCTCGGCCCGAAGACCCGACGAGACATCGCCCGCTTTCAGCTCGGCTACAACCTCGGCGATCCGCTTGCGGTCGACGGTGTAGCCGGGCCGCTGACGACGGCCGCACTCCTCCACTCGGTCAACGACCGCGGGGGCCGGTGCTCCGAGAACTTCTGGTATCACGAGTTCAGCTCGAACGGGAACGGCGGGATCATGATCACCCGCCGTCAGATTCGCGCACTCGAGACTCTGCGGGCGGCGCATGGACGGCCACTGTCTACGATCTCGGACTATCGCGACCCGGACTACAACCGGCTGATCAACGGCGCTTCACGGTCGATGCACCTGTTCGGCGTGGCCAACGACCTGCCCCGCTCTTACGAGGCGGAACTGGCGACGGTCAGCGACCTCGCGGTGTTCTCGGGGATCGGGTGGAAGCGGATAGGTGGCGAGCGGATCGTCCTCCACGTCGACACCAGGGGCCCTGGCCAGGTCTACGTCGACGAGTCCGGTCGTGTCCTGGACGTGCCGGTGACCACGTCGGGCACGCCGGCCGACCCGACGGTCTGGCAGTACGACTCGACCATCGACAGGTGGGAGCAAGCCGATCTGCCGGAT
>JAOTYQ010000317.1 GCA_029861725.1 Acidimicrobiia bacterium
CCGTCACCTCGGTGCCGGGATAGGTGAACGAGACTCCTTCGAAGCGGATTCCACGGTGGAGCCGTTCGGGCACGTCGGCGTCGGCCTCGGTCTCGGCCAGCTCGGCGAGCCGCTCCAGCCAGGCCAGCTTCCGGGAGGAGTCGAGCCAGATCCCCCTCAGGTAGCCGAGCTCGCCGACAGCAGCGGCGATGTAGGCCGACAGCCGAGCCCCGGCGGCCAGCACCAGCACCACGGCACCGGCCGAGGCGCCGGAGTCGGTGGCCACCAGCACGATCGCCCCGACGTAGGCGAGACCGAACAGGGCCCACGCGCCGGCACTCCACGCTGCGCTGACGAGCTGGGTTCGGGACGTGGGGCCGTACCACTGCTGCCATGCCTCGGCTCGCCGCTCCACGAGCGAGGGGCCGAGACGGTGGAGCCGGATCTCCTTGCCCGGGGAGGCGGTGGTGCCGGTGAGGAACAGGTGGCGGGCGAGGCGGTTGTGGGACGCGACCCGTTCCTCCACCTTGCGCTCGACTCCCGGCCGCCACGTCGCCGTCGCTACCATCGGAATGCCGAACACCGCGAGCAGGATCAGCACCGGGTTGATCGCCGTGAGCAGCACCAGGGTGATGGCGAGCCGGAAGACCCAGCCCCCGATCGAGAACAGCGAGAGGAAGAGGTGGTCGAGGGCGAACACCTGATCCCGCAGGACCGCCAAGCGATCGAGATAGCTCGAGCGCTCGTGGTGCTCGATCGTGCCGATCCTGGCCTGGAGCGACGCCACGTGGGTCTCCAGTGCGATGCCGACCCGATCGCGGAAGCGCCGCTCGACTCGTTCGAGTACGACGCCGAGGAACCACATCAGCGTCGTCGATGCGGCGATACCGGCCGCCGCCGCCAGCACCCTGGTGCGGTTGCCGTCGATCACACCGTCGGTCAGCAACGCCAGCCACAGTGCGATGAGGGCGTCGGGCAGTGCGGCGATCACCGTCATGACGAACGACACGATCAGGAGCTTGGGTTCGGCCCGATAGCCGATCCGTATCGTGGTCCACAACGCCGGCAAGGTCGGCGGGAGCGCGACACCCTCGTCGCCGGTGACCTGGCCGTTCGTGACGTCAGCTGAGGGTGTCATAGACGATCTCCTCGCCGTGCTCGTCGACTTCGGCGAACCGTGACGCCTGCAACTCGTACATCGTCCGGTAGCGGCCACCGAGCGCGATCAGCTCGTCGTGGGTACCGGTTTCGATCACCTTCCCCCCTTCGACCACCGCGATCCTGTCGGCCAGGCGAACGGTCGAGAACCGGTGCGACACCAGGATCGTCGTACAGTCCGAGGTGGCGGCCAGCAGCCGGCGAAAGATCTCCGACTCGCCCCGCACGTCGAGCTGGGCGGTCGGCTCGTCGAGCAGCACGAGCCCCGCTCCCTGCTTGACGCCACAGATGGCTCGGGCCAGCGCGACCCGCTGCCACTGCCCTCCAGACAAGTCGGTACCGCCCTCGTAGCCCCTGGCCAGGGGGGTGTCGAGGTCGGCGAGGTCGTCGGCCCCCGCCTCGGCCAGCGCCTCGAGGATCATCTCGTCGGGCGCCCCGAGGGGAGCCACGTTGTCGCGAAGCGGCAGCTCGTAGCGCACGAAGTCCTGGAAGACAGCGGTGACCCGGGCCCGCCAGGCGTCGACGTCGAGCGACCGAAGGTCGGCGCCGTCGATCTCGATCCGACCGCTTTGCGGGTCGTAGAACCGGCACAGGAGCTTGGCCAGCGTGGTCTTGCCGGCTCCGTTCTGGCCGACGATTGCCAGCGACGTGCCCGGGGTGATGCCGAGGCTGAGATCGGTGAGGACCGGGGCCGACGCCGACGGGTAGGTGAAGCTCACGTCGCGGAAGTGCACGCCGTGGGCGCCGGCGCCCAGAGCGGCGCTCGGGATGCCTTCGGAGTCGATCGGTGGCGACAGCGAATCGGTGGCGTGGAGCTGCGCCGCGAGGCGCTCGACGGCGGCGGCCGGAGCCGAGGCCGAGTCGAGGGCCCAGTTGAGCCCTCCGAAGGCGATCGCCGACACGCTGATCGCCGAGATGAAGTAGACCACGGTGTCGCCGATATCGACCCTGCCGTCTGCGGTCGCCACGGCCAGCCGCCAGAAGACCAGCCCGTTGGCGGCGGCGACCGCGAGCAGGCTCGACAGCACCGAGCGCTCCCGGAGCCGGGTCGCCTCCCACTGGAGGTCGTAGAGGTGCTGACGGCGCCGGGCGAAGCGATCGACGATCCACTCGGCAAGACCGAACAGGCGTACCTCCTTCGACGCCGGGGCGTCGACCGCGAGCCGGTAAGCGTAATCGGCGTGACGCTGGGCGTCGCGGACCGGGTCGGTGTTGCGGTCCTTCCAGACCCCGCTCTCCTTGAGCAACCAGTGGGTCGACCCCCACCCGGCGACGAGCACCAGCGGCGCCCACCACGCGAACCCGAACAAGATGACCGCCGATGCCACCCCGGCGATGAGTGGCCGCAGCCCGCCGGCGATGAAGCTCATCGATACGAACAGCGGGGGAGCAGTGATCCCGAGGTCGAAATCCCGGGCCATCGACAGCTCGGCCGCGAGGTCGGGGTTCTCCAGGTGGGCGATGCCCCGCGGCGCGGTAGTGGCTCGCAGTAGCCGATCGTTCATCCAATCGGCGGCCAGACGCCCGAGGTTCTGGCCGATGGCGCTGTGCACGGGCCCGATCACCTGCATCGCCACGAACACCACGCCGATCACGACGAGCGGCCCGGCAAGCGACCCGTCTGACTCGACCGCCCGGATCACCGACCCCGTGGCCAGGGCGAAAACCGCCGGGATCAGCCCACCGACAAGCAACAAGCCCCACCACAGCCCTGCGCCGACCGGCGACGCTCGGAACAGCGTCCGGAAGAAGATGATCTGTTGGTGTCGTCCCATCCTGGCCATCAAGCCGCGACCTCCCCTCGCTTCCACCTCCATCATCGCCCCAAGGCGGCGAAGTCCGACGATCTCGACTCGACAGTCGAGCGCTTGGTCAGGCGATGACGGGGCGGCGCGACAGCACGACGAGGGCCGCCGGGACCGCAGCGAACAGCACCAGCCCGCCGAGACTGGCGACCAGGTCGCCGCCGCTCAGCCCGTCGGTGTTGAGAAGGTGGTAGAGCAGGTGGGGGAGCCCCCACACGGCGGCGGCGCCGGCGGCGGTGAGGATCAACGCGCGGGAGAGGGTGACCGCGGCGGCCACGAACACGACGGCCAGCGCCAGGTTGAGGGCGCCGACATCGCGGATGAGGTGCTCGTTGTAAGGACCGTCCACCGACACCCAGACCCGACCGAAGCCGGGAAAGTCGTCGTAGAACGACTGCGGCGCCACCAGCGCCCAGACACCGACCTGCAGCGAGAACAGCGTCAGGTAGCCGAGGGCCGCCCGAAGCCAGCGCTCGCTCATCGTCGCACCCATGGTGAGAATCTATCCCAGGAGTGGACTGCTCGATCAGTCCACCGACGGGTTGATTTCTCAGACCACTTCTCGCAGTCCTAGGCTCGTCTGGTGTGGCAGAGCTGCTCCTTGACCTCGATCCATCATTGGGCCGGCGAGCCGGTCTCGAGCGGGCACTCCGCCAGGCGATCGGCGAGGGGCGGCTCGTTGCCGGCGCATCGCTGCCGTCGTCGCGGACCCTGGCCCGCGATCTCGACGTGTCGCGGGCCACGGTGGTCGCTGCCTACGAGCAGCTCGGCACCGAGGGGTATCTCGTCGCTCGCCGCGGTGCCGGAACCCGGGTAGCCGACCTCCGGGCCGTCGAGGAAGATGCGTCTGTCGAGCACGGGCTGAGCCGTAGCTACCGGTACGACTTCCGCCCCGGCTCTCCCGATGTGAGCCTCTTCCCTCGGGCGACGTGGCTGCGCTCGCTGCGCCGGGTCGTCGGCGAGAGCACCGATCGGCTCTTCGAGTACGGCGATCCTCGGGGCTTGCCCGAACTGCGACGGGTGCTCGCCGACCATCTTGGCCGGACCCGGGCCGTGTCGGCCCGGCCGGACACGGTCCGGGTCTACGGCGGCTTCTTCGCCGCCATCGGTTTCGTGGCCGAGGCGCTCGGCCGCGCCGGGGTCGTGCGGATCGCCGTCGAGGACCCGTCGTTGTTCGTGGTGCGCGAGGTGCTGGAGCTGGCCGGGCTCGACGTCGTCGCCGTTCCGGTCGATGACGGCGGTATCGACGTCGGGGCCTTGGTCGGTCTCGACGTTGGTGCAGTGCTCGTCACGCCGGCCAACCAGTACCCGTTGGGCGTGACGATGGTACCCGAGCGGCGGATGGCGTTGCTGTCGTGGGCTCGACGCCACGACGCCTGGATCATCGAGGACGACTACGACGGCGAGTTCCGCTACGACCGCCAACCGGTCGGCGCCCTGCAGGGCTTGGCCCCCGATCGTGTGGTGTACGCCGGTACGGCATCGAAGACGCTGGCGCCGGGACTGCGATTGTCGTGGCTGGTGGTGCCCTCGGCCCTGGAGGTGGTGCTGAGCGCCGTCACCCACATCCGGTCGGGAGTGTCGAGCATCGAGCAGGCTGCGCTGGCCGACTTCATCGGCAACGGGGAGCTCGATCGCCACGTCCGCGCGGTTCGCAAGGTCTATGGCCGCCGCCGGGCCGAGCTGATCGCCCGTCTCGCCGACGACGTCCCCTGGTGCCGCCTCGGCGAGGTCCCCTCCGCTGGGCTCCACCTGACCGTGCTGCTCGACACCCGATCGGGGATCGCTGCGGGGGCGACTGCCGGCGAGCGCCGACGGGAGGGCGAGCTGATCGCCAACGCGGCGGCCTCCTCGATCGGCCTGCTCGGGCTGCGAAGCCACTGGGTCGGCCCGAACGAGACCGAGGGGCTCGTCATCGGCTATACCCGACCGGCCCAGCACCGCTTCCCTGTTGCGCTCGATCGTCTGATCGGCCACCTTCGCACGGCGGGTTGATGGTGCTGCCGAACGGGCTGCCCCACGGCACTAAGGTCGCGCTCCATGGCAGCGATCGTCGAGATGCACGAACTTCGCAAGGTGTACGTCAGGCGAAGGGGCGAAGACGTCGTCGCGGTCGAGGGTCTGGATCTCGAGCTCGGCCGGCCGGGCACGGTGCACGGGTTCCTCGGCCCGAACGGCTCGGGCAAGACGACCACGATCCGCTGCCTGCTCGGGCTCATCCAGCCGACAGGCGGGCAGGTCTCGGTGTTCGGGGCCGACTCGACCCGTAGGTTCCACGAGGTCTCTGCCCGAGTCGGCGCGATCGTCGAGAACCCGAAGATGTTCCCCAACTTCTCGGCCCGTCGCAACCTGGCTCTGCTCGCTCGGATCGCTGGCATCGGCCCGGCCGAGGTCGACCGTGTCCTCGACATCGTCGGGCTCCGTGACCGGGCCCGCGACACGTTCGCGTCGTACTCGCTCGGCATGAAGCAGCGGCTCGCCATCGCCGGCGCGCTGTTGAAGGATCCCGACTTGCTCATCCTCGACGAGCCAGCCAACGGCCTGGATCCTGCCGGGATCGCCGAGATGCGGGGCTTGATCGCCCAGATCGCTGGCGAGGGCAAGGCCGTGCTCGTGTCGAGCCACCAGCTGGCCGAGGTCGAGCAGGTCTGCGACGACGTCACGATCATCAGTCGGGGCCGGCTCATCGAGACCGGGCCCCTCCAGTACATCAGGGGCTTCGCCGGGTCCGACAGCGTCGTCGCCGCCGTCGGCGACCGCGATGCAGCCATCCTGGCCCTCGCCGATGCCGGCATCACCGCTCGGCCCCGATCGGTTGTCAACGAGATCACCGTCGAGATCGACCCTGTTCGCACGAGCGACGTCACGAGGGCACTGGCCGAGCGAGGTCACTACCTCAGTGGGCTCCGAACGGAATCGGCCACCCTGGAGGCGGCGTTCCTGAACCTCACCGGTGAGGCACCGCCACCGCCCGGGCCACCACCGCCCGGGCCACCACCGCCGGGGGCGACGGGGCCAGCAGATCCACCCGCCGCCGAAGTACCAGGACCGGTCGCTCAGCCGGGGGGACCGGGGGCGGTGCGATGATCAACCTCCTGGTTGCGGAGTCGACTCGACTGTGGGCCCGCAGAATGACCCGGTTCTTCCCGCTCGGTCTCGCCGCCCTCTTCGTCGCGGGCATCGTCATCGCCTTCCTCGTCATCAGCAATGACGAGGGCAACTCGCCGGACTTCGTCGACGATATGGCTGGCGGTGTCGGAGCTCAGGACGTGCTCGGTCCGATCACGGCAGTGCTGCCGCTCATGGCGTTCGTGATCGGCGGGTCCTATATCGGCGCCGACGCCAAGACCGGGATGCTCGAACAGCTGCTCACCTGGGAGCCCCGCCGCCTCCGGTTCCTCGTCGCTCGACTCGTCTCGCTGGTCGTCGGGGTAGCGGTGCTGGCCATGGCGCTCGCGGTCTTCCTAGTCGCGCTGCTCTACTCACTGGCCGCCTCGACCGGCACGGTCGACGGCGTCACCGGAGAGCTGTGGGGCAACATCGCCGTCATCGTGCTGCGGACCGGTCTCGCCGCCGGGTTGTTCAGTGCCTTCGGGTTCGGGGTGACCCTCCTGATCAACAACTCGGTCGGGGCGATCGTCGGCTTCGTCATCTACTGGTTCATCATCGAGAACTTCCTGGTCGCGGTGTTCCTCCCGAGGGTCAGCTCGTATCTCCCGATCACCAACGCCGATTCCTTCGCCAGCGGGCGCGATGTCGAGCGGCTCGAAGGCAACGTGTTCCAGGGCGAGGTCGACACGATCGTCTCCCACGGGTACCTGACCGCCGGAGTGGTGCTCGCAGCCTGGGTCGCCCTCGCCGTGATCGCTGCCGCACTGGTGTTCGTCCGCCGCGACATCGACTAGTGCCGCATCAGGAAACCTTTGCGCTCTCAGGGCGGCCTCCTTCGCCGCTGGCGGCGTCCTCGTCGTTGCCTTACGACTCACGAGTAGGGCTGCCTCCTGCGTCCTAGCCAGCGACGAAGCTGGCTCGCC
>JAOTYQ010000318.1 GCA_029861725.1 Acidimicrobiia bacterium
GCGAACCCGTGCCACCGAAGACCACAGCGTCCAGGCCATCACGGGCCGCAACCAGCAACTCGACCTTCGTAGTCGGCCTGCCCATGCCGACCAGCATCACGAACCGGCTGTCACGGCTCCAGGGCCCAACGTCCCACGACCGCTTGCAGGATCACATTCGTTCCGACCCTCATGCTGATGGTGGCCAGCCCGGTCACTGGCCGCCGATGTCGACGCTGTAGCCCTCGTAGACCAGGTCCGCTCCCGCCTGACGATGACGAACAATGGCGTTCAGAGCGTCGAGCACCTCGGCCCGGACCCGGGGAATGTCGGCGCTGGACGTCGCCAGTTCGATCGCGGCCGCCACCTGGCGGGTCAGCATGGGATGCTCGTCCTGGACGACAGCGATCTGGTTGGCCAGCCGGGGCGCTTCGGCCAGCAACTCGGGCAGCAGGCCATCGGGAGCCTCGACCTCCTCCACGTGCTGGTCCAGGGCGATCCTGAGCAGCTCGAGCTGGCCGAGTAGCCGATCACGCCAGCCGGGATCGCCGGAAGGAGCGGCGGCTGCTATCTCGACCTGCGAGAGCGCCTGCTTCAGTTCTACCCGTCTCTGGGCCGCGCCCCGGAGCGCCTCGCTTCGCTGGTCGTTGCTGTCAACCATTCCATATCACCTCGCACCGGAGACCGTGATGCCCGGGACCAGGCCGGCACCAGGGTCGAAGGTCATCTCCGAGCAGGCTGGCCCAGGCCAGCTCTCGAGGGTCATCACCACGATGGCTGCCGTCACCGACCCCAATCTCACCAGGCGAAGCTTGGCAGGTTTGGAGCGAGACCGAGTCGGACCCGTCCGGCCTGCTCGGCCGTGAGTGGGCTCACGATCACGTGCTGGTCGATGGCGTGAACATCGCGCCAAGCCCGTTCGATCGCACAATCGGTGTACAACGCCGATGTACCTCCCCATCGCAGGGTGACTTCGGTAAGCGCCTTGGTGGCCGCCGCGGCGTGACGGGCGCCGCCGTAGACGTCGGCAATGGCTTCGAGCGGGGGCATACGGTGGTCGAGGACATGGTTCCAGACGCGGTCCACCGATTCCCGCAGTCGACAGCGGGCGGCCTCGACCCTTTCGTTGGCGTCGAGGAACTCGACCTGGAGGGCCGGGTGATCGGCGGCGGAGGCCCCGGTGTCGACGGTCACTTTGCCTGCGATCAGCTCGACGAATGCCTCCGAGGCCGACCGGGCTATGCCAAGACTGATCGCGCCATGCCCTGCGGCCAGCAACGACATCCACGGCACCCGACCGATCGGCAGGTCCGCGAGCTGATTCGGCGTTGCGAAATCAACAACCCTCGCAGCGGGCACCTCGACCCGGTTGACGACGATGTCATGACTCCCCGAACCTCGAACGCCTACCGCCCGCCAGGTATCCACGATGTCTACCTGAGCGTCAGGGATCATTGCCATGATCATCTTGGGCCGACCATCGATCTTGACGGCTCCGTCGGCGACCGGATCCCACACCATGCACATGAGGGCGAACCAACCAGCCAGCTGACAGCCAGTGACGAGAGACCACCGCCCTGAGACGGAGAACCCCGATGACGTCTTCAGGGCGCGGCCAACAGGCCGAGTCGAGTTGGCGTACATGCCCTTCGGGTCTGCGAACATGTCGGCCCGTACGGCATCGTCGAGATGGCGGCTGACGAGAGCCGGCAGACAGTTGTTCCAGACCACGAGCGCCACCGACGCCTCTGCGGCCGCCAACTCCTCGAGAACCGTCATGTAGGTCGCCGGATCCAACTCGTGCCCAGGCGCGGAGCGGGGCACCATAAGGCGCCCAAACCCACGGACAGCAAGTTCCTCACCCAGGGCCCGCGGCACTCGACGCCCCAGCTCGGTCTCCTCGCGCGAGTCGAGGATCATCTCGCGGAGCTCGCCCACCGAACCGACAGGATCTGGATAGCTCGTCATGAGCCGCACGCTACGCGATCTTCCCCGTCATCCCTGGCCGATGAGTGGGTCGATCCCCTCGCGTCAGGTCCCGTCGGGATGGGGGAGGCCGATGGCGCTGTAGGAGTCCTGGCCGGCGTCGTAGCGGGCCTGTACCTCGGTCATGAGGGCGATGGCGTCATCACGGCGGGCCACGGTTGCGAAAATGTGTGATTCATTGCGGCCGGCGACGTCGAGCGGTAGGTCCCTCCCGTCGTAGAAGCTGCGCTTGCACGCTTCGAGCGACCAGGCCGGCCATCGGGCGATATGGGCGGCCCAGTCGATGGCGGCCTGGCGCAACTGGTCGTCGGCGACGACCTTGTTGATGGCGCCCAGCTCGAGAGCCTCGGTGGCCGAGATCGGTCGTCCGTCGAGGATCATCTCCAGGCACTTGGTCGGTCCGATCAGGCGGGCCAGGCGGGTTGTGCCACCAGCCCCGGGAATGATCCCCAGACCGACCTCGGGCTGGCCGTAGGTGGCCGACTCGGCGGCGATACGCAGGTCGCAGGCCCACGAGAGCTCGGCCCCTCCGCCCCATGCTTGGCCGTTGTTGGCGGCGATGGAGATCATCGGGGTGTCAGAGATCTCCTCGAAGATCCTCGGGATGGGACGGGGCATGGCCTGGCCGTTGGCGGCGATGTTTGCCCAGCGATCGATGATGAACTGCAGCGACCAGTGGGCGATGAAGTAGCCCGGCGTGTCCGAGGCCAGCACGAAGGCCCGGCAACCCGCTTCTTCCAGCTGACCTACCGCGGCCATGATCTTGTCGGCCAGCTCGCCGCTGCCGAAGTTCCTGGGTGGATCGGCGAAGGCGATCAAGCCCACTCCGTCGGCGGGGAAGGAGACAGTGACGGTGACAGACACGACGTGACCTCCGGAGGATCATGCGCAACAGGCCGCAGCCTAAGAGGGTACGCGGGTCGGCCGCAGGACGCTGGATGTGATCGCAGCCCGGAGGCGGACGGTCAGGGCATCACCGCGACGAAGTTGGTGGCGTCGTCGGTGCTGCCGGTCCCGTCGTAGCGGGCGACGAGTGGGTAGGGGAAAACGGGACGAGTCCGGTCGACGGTTCCGTCACCGGCGAATCGCGAGGCGATCACCTGATCGGGGGCGATGCCGTGCTCAACCCAGTTCTCCAGCGGAGTGAGGAAGTCGACAACGCTGGGCCCAGGTCCGCCCCCGCAGTGACTCATACCCGGCAGCATGAACAGTCGGGCGAAGTCCTGGGTTCGCTCGGTACCGCCCATCCTGTCGACGACGCTGTCGTAGTAGGCGATGGTTCCGAACGGCGTGATCAGCGGATCGGCGTAGCCGTGATACAGCATGAGCTTCCCACCGTTGGCTTCGAATCGACCGAGGTTGGGCGACGTGGCGTTGTAGAGCCTCGACAGAGGCACCAGGTCAACGACGTCGGTGTCGAAGTCGAAGTCGAAGATCGAGAAGCTCTCCCCCGGGTCGCGGGGGTAGGCCAGGTAGCGGTGGTATTCCTGGGCGAAGCTGCCGCCAATGGAGAGGTCGTCGCCGAACCCCACACTGAGGAACGCCCACAGCTCCTCGGACCCCGCTGGCAGCCCGCCGGGGTAGAGAGCGCTCCCGTCGCTATCACGAGGACTGTCGTAGATCTTCTCGACGGCCCCGACCTCTTCGGCCGTCAGGCAGTCGGAGCCGGTGACACCGGCAAGGCACAGCAGATCGGCGGGCTCGAAGTCGCAGGTCCGGGGATCGTCGATCTGTCCGTCGACCAGCCCATCGACGCCGTCGCACTGGCCGTAGACGGCGGCACCGATCAGCCCGAGCTTGTCGGTCCCGAAGATCCGGTTGCCGCTCTCGTCGAACTGGGCCCGCTCGATCCAGGTCTGTGAAACACCGGCCAGGAACGCTTGGCGATTGGCGGGCGCTCCGGCAATGATGCCGTCGAAGTCGTTCGGGAACCGCTGCGCCGACACGAGGGCTTCTCGTCCACCACCCGAGCATCCGGAGAAGTAGGAATACGAGGGAGGCGCTCCGTAGTAGGCACGGATCAGTACCTTGGTGTTGACGGCGACCCGGTGGACGGCTCGAAAGGCCCAATTGACCTCGGCCCGTCTGTCGTCGAGACCCCAGGATCCGTCGATGGGACTGGCGGTGTGGCCCGTGTCGGTGGCGGCGACGGCGTAGCCCCGGGCCAGGGCCCCGTTGCAGGCATCGGCATCGACGTTGCCGCAGAACCCGCCGCAACCGGTCATGTAGAACTTGCCGTTCCAGGCGGTGGTCGGCATCCGGACCTCGTAGTTGATCGTCTTCGAGAGCGTGCCGACGACCCGACAGTACTCCGGTAGCTCAGCGGTGGCTCCGACGATCTCGACCTGATCGACCCCGCCCCGCCTGCCGCTCTGCAACTGCTGGCAGGTCTCGGCCGGTTCATCGGTCCCTTGGCCGCCATCGGCTCTCGCCGAGTTGGCGCTGGCCGGCGAGATGCTTGACGTCACGACTGCGATGGCGCTCAGAAGCGCAACAGCGAAGAGTCGGCGCATGGCCATGGTGGCACTCCCGTCCTGTGCACGAATCCGATGCAGCGGCCCGATTCCCCCTTGGAGCTGCAGGTTCGACCCTAGTGAAGATCGGCGATATCGGCGAACGACGTCGTCGGTCAACCCTGGCGACGGACCCGGAGCGAGGGCCAGACCTCGTCGAGCACCCGGGTCATGGCGGCAACACCATCGGGCAAGGACCGGCCGGCTGGCTTCGGGTGGAAGATGAGGCGGTCGAGGCGCATCGCGTCGAGCCAGGAACCAACCAGGTCGGTGCAGCGCTCGGGGCTGCCGATGGCCCAGCGCTCGTCAAGGAACGGCGGCGACAGGTAGTACGGGTCGTCGGCGGTCAGCTGGCGTCGCTCGCCAGTGGCGGGATCCCGGTGGGTGAGCCCGGTGCGCTCGGGAGCGTACTGCACCCGGTACACATGGTGCAGGTACGGCTCGAAGGTGGCCAGGGCCGCCTCGTCGCTATCGCCAACCTCGATCTCCCGGTACAAGGCATGGGGCAGGTAGTCGGTCACGCGGGCAGCATCGGCCGCCTCCTCGTAGGCCTCGAACTGGCGGGCGGTGTGCTCGATGGTTGTGAGCGGGGCGATGACCAGGCCGGCACCTCTGGCCGCCGCTCGCCGGCGCGACCGTGGTGCCGCCGCCCCGAGCCACAGGGGAGGACGTCGATCGGGGCGGGTCGGCGTGGGTCGCAGCAGCCCGCCGTCGACCCGGTGGATCTGGCCGTGGTAGTCGAAGCGCTCGCCGGGCCACGCTGCGTCGAGGACGTCGAGACACTCCCGCAAGGCTCGGGTTCGTCGGTCGTAGTCGGCCCCCTGGGCGGCGAACTCCTCGGGCCGGTACCCCTGACCGAAGCCGGGCTCGATGCGGCCACCGGAGAGGTTGTCGAGCACCGCGAGGTCCTCGGCGATGCGGAGGGGGTGGCCCTGGAGGGGCGCCAGGGCGATGCCGAAGCAGATCCTGGCTCGCCGCGTGACGGCGGCGATGGCTCCCGCCGCCACGAGGGGTGAGGGGTTGTATCCGTCGTCCTCGCCGTGGTGCTCCGCCAGCCAGATGTCGTCGATCCCGAGACGGTCGGCCTCGGCTGCCAGCTCCAGGCTCTCTCGGTAGGCGCGGTCGAACGGCTCGTCGAGGTCGGGCCGGCGCTGGAAGCTGAGGGCGATCCCGAGGCGGGGGAGCCGGGGTTTGGGATCGTCGCTGAAGCGGGCCGAGCTCATGGCCTCAGCCGATCGACGGGTCGATGGGGGCGTCGGCCACGACACCGGTAGCCCGCAGTCGGTCGATCTCGGTCTGGTCGAAGCCGAGCTCGGCCAGCAGCTCGTCGTTGTGTTCGCCGAACCACGGGGAGCGTCGCATCTCGTGCGGCGGTGGACCGTGGATCCGCCAGGTGGGGCCGGTCTGGCGGTAGGCCCTCATCTTGGGGTTGGGGACCACCCGGTAGTAGTTCCGGGCTGGGAGGAAGACCTCGCGTCGATCGACGTCAGCTCTTTCCTTTCGTCTGCCAAGGACGCCAGCCAGTTCGTCGCGCTGGGTGTCGCTCAACGGTCGTGCCGTCCGGATGGTGACCCGGACCCCCGCAAGGTCCCGCTCCGCTTTATCAAGGACGAGCCCGTCCCTGTTTGCGTCGTAACCAGCGCTCCTCGTGTAGCAGCTCCGAAGGAGAAGCTCGATCTCCGAGCTCTTGGGTATCGACTCCTCGCTCTCCGATCGAACGACCAGCTCGGCGGTGATCCCCCGTTGCGAGAGGTTGACGACGATCGACAGCTCGCGATTCGCGATGTGCAACACGCCTGTCTCGGTCTCGAAACGAGTTGCGAACGCACCTAGATCGATAACCGTCGCCTCCTGAGTCTCGTCCTGGATCCTGATCTGCACCACGTCGCCTTCACCCAGGCGGTCTTCAAAGAGGATGTGCAGGCCGTTGATGAAGTCGACGATCGAATGCTGCCCGCCAACAGCGAGGCCGAAGCCGATGAAGCCGGCCGCACTGACAGCGAGGACCGCATCGATCCGGAGCTGCTGCAGCACCAGGGTCGTTGCGACTAGCCACGCCCCGACCATGAAGAGCCGTGCGACAACGGTTGCCGTTGCGTCGATTCGCTGCTGGCGGCGAAGCTCGGCAACCTCGTCGGTCTCACCGAAAACTCGGGGAGCCCGGACCCGCCACCGAGTCGTCTTCCCCAACAGAGCCCGGCCGGCGAGCGCCCGGAGGATTCGACGTGACACCGGCCTGGCGAGCGAAACCAACAGCATGGTGCACCCGACGATGATCGCAGCGACGACGAGATCACGACCCGTCACCCCATTCGGCATGGCCGCAATCCTACGCACAGCCGGCGACGTATCGAACCGCCCATGGCGAGACGTCGACGCTTCCCGCAGGTCTCGTTCACGACCATGGAACGAGATAGCGCCTCTGACTAGACGGGGATCTCCGGGGCGGTGCGGATGGTGCTCCGGAGGGATCGACGTCCTCGCAGGTGGCCCAGTC
>JAOTYQ010000319.1 GCA_029861725.1 Acidimicrobiia bacterium
GGCGTTCCTGGCCTGGTCGAGCCTGGCCACCAAGCAGGCGCTCGCCGGCGACGGCCGCAGCCTTCACTTCCCCGCTGGGTTGGCCGAGGGCACCGAGACGATCCTCGCCTACCTGATCGTCCTCCTCATGCCCGGGCGGACGGCGCTCGTGCTGTGGATCTGGGCGGCAGTGGTCGGCGTCACCGTCGTACAGCGGTTGGTGTTCGTCACCCGCACGCTGGCCGAGGCACCGAGCGGGGCCGGGCACCGTTTGCGGGGAAGGGGACGATCGCAGTACCAAGGGGTCCGAGGCAGGCGCTGACGGGCCAGGAGGCCAAGCGAGGAGGAAGCGGTGAAGGCGATCGTGTTCGACGAGCACGGCGGACTTGACGTCCTCCGCTACGACGACGTGCCGACCCCCCAGCCGGGTCCGGGCGAGGTGCGGGTCGCGGTTGAGGCGTGCTCGCTCAACTACCACGACGTGTTCACCCGTCGGGGCATGCCGGGCATCAAGACCCCGCTCCCGATGATCCCGGGCTGCGACGCCGCCGGCAGGGTCGACGCCGTCGGCGACGGTGTGGACGGGTGGACGGGCGGCGACCGCGTGCTGGTCGATCCGGTGCAGTGGACCGACGACGGCCGGATCCAGATGATCGGCGACACCAGGTGGGGGGCGTACGCAGAGCACGTCATCGTCGACGCCCGCCAGCTCATGGCCCTCCCCGAAGAGGTCTCGACGGTCGACGCCTCATGCCTGCCCGTGGCCTACGGCACTGCCCACCGGATGCTGTTCACCCGGGGAGGAGTCACGGCCGGGGAGACCGTCTTCGTGCTCGGCGCGTCCGGCGGTGTTGGCACGTGTTGCGTCCTCCTGGCCAAGCTGGTGGGGGCAACGGTGGTCGCCGCCGCCGGCTCGGCCGAGAAGTGCGCCGCCCTCGCCGCCCTCGGCGCCGACCACACCGTCGACTACTCGACCACCGACATCGCCACCTTCACCAAGGAGCAGACGGGCTCGCTGTTCGCTGGTGGGGGGTGGGACGTGGTCATCAACTTCACCGGTGGCGACACCTGGGCCCAGACCCTGCGGATGGTGAAGAGGGGTGGGCGGTTGCTCACCTGCGGGGCCACCGCCGGGTTCGACCCTCCGACCGACATCCGCTTCATCTGGACCGCCGAGATGGACATCAGAGGATCGAACGGCTGGCGGCGCGAGGATCTCGACGCGCTCGTCGCCTTGGTCGCCGACGGCCGGTTGCGGCCAGTCGTCGATCGGGAGCTGCCGCTGCGCGACGGGGTGGAGGCGATGCGGTTGCTCGAGGACCGCGAGTTCTTCGGCAAGATCGTGATCACCCCCGACCGGGCATGAGCAACCTGGGCGGGATCGCCCAGCGGTGGGTTGGCGCGGGGCGGACCGCTTACGTCGACCTGACCAGCGGGCTCGACGCTGCGGTCGAGGTGTCGTTCGACGCATTCGACGAGCTGTCGGGTCGGGTAGCCGGCGGCCTGCTGGCTCGCGGTCTCGGCCGCGGGAACCGGGTCGGGATCCTGGCCGACAACTCCGTGGCCTACGGGGCGGCCTACCTGGGGATTCCCCGGGCGGGCCTGGTCTCGGTGCCGCTGAACACCCGGCAGCCGGCCGACTACCTGACGTGGGTGGCCGACGACGCCGGTATGGCCCTTTTGCTGCACGACGACGCCAACGCCGATCGGCTCCCAGCCGGGGTGCCGGCCGTGGCGTTCGACTCGGATGAGTGGGCGACGCTGATCGCGGCCGAACCGGCTCCGACCGCCGACGTGGACGGCGACGAGGTAGCGGTGCAGATGTACACCTCGGGCTCGACCGGACGGCCGAAGGGGGTGCTGCTGTCCCACGGCGGGCAGCTGTTCAGCATCGACCAGTACGTGAACGGGGTGCTGCCGATGGATCCCGACGAGCGGTTGCTGGTGTCGGCCCCGATGTACCACAAGAACGCCGGGATGCAGCTCAAGATGGCCCTCAGCCTCGGAGGCACGGTCATCCTCCTCCGCCGCTTCGACGCCGACGAGTACCTCCGGGCGGTCGCGGCCCACCGGGCGACGGCGGTGAGCGGGGTGCCGACGATGTTCGCGCTGATGGCGGCCCGTTCCGACCTGGCGGCCTCGCTCGATCTCACGTCGGTTCGGCGGGCCTCGATCGGCTCGGCCCCGATGACCGAGGCGCTGCACGAGCAGGCGACCGGGCTCTTTCCCGAGGCCGTGGTGACGAACGGCTACGGCACGACCGAGGTGGTAGCCGTGTTCGGCGGGCACCCCGACGGGCTCGCCCGCCCGGCCATCACGCTTGGCCACCCGCTGGCTGCAGTCGACACCCGCCTCGTCGATCCGGACAGCGGTACCGACGCCGAGCCCGACCCCGACACCGGGCACCGCCAGGGTGAGCTGTGGGTCGCCAGCCCCGGGCTGATGGTCGGCTATCACGACCGGCCCGATCTGACCGCAGCCAAGGTGACCGACGGCTGGTACCACACCGGAGATGTCGTCGAGGCCGACGCCGACGGTTGGCACTACTTCGTCGGCCGGGTCGACGACATGTTCAACTGCGGCGGCGAGAACGTCTATCCCGGAGACGTCGAGCAGCTCCTCGAGCGCTGCCCTGAGGTTCACCAGGCAGCCGTGGTCTCGGTGCCGGACGTGCTGAAGGGAGAGCTGCCGGTAGCGTTCGTCGTCACCGCCCCTGGCCATCAACCCGACGAGGAACACCTGAGGCGCTGGGCCCTCGACCATGGTCCCGCCTACCAGCACCCCCGAGCGGTCTGGTTTGTCGACGAGATCCCACTCGCCGGCACCGCCAAGATCGACAAGAACGCACTGGCGATCGAAGCAGCTGCCCGCTGGGTGGCAAGGGAGCCCTCGGAGTGAGTGCCGCCGCTGACCCCGACAGGGATTGCCCGGCAGACTTCTAGCCTTGAGCGTGCACGGGGCCGCACGGTGGGTCGCCGAACGGGCCCCGAGACACCACGATCTGAGAGCAGACAACCGATGTTGCGAGTGGCAGTACCGAACAAGGGATCGTTGGCCGAGCCGGCCGCCGACATCCTGGGCGAGGCCGGCTATCGGCAGCGGCGCGACCATGATGACCTGGCGGTGACCGACGCCGAGAACGACGTCGAGTTCTTCTTCCTCCGTCCCCGCGACATCGCTGTCTACGTCGGCTCGGGTCGTCTCGACGTCGGCATCACCGGGCGAGATCTCCTGCTCGACTCCGGGGCCCCGGCCGAAGAGATCCTCGAGCTCGGCTTCGGCACGTCGACGTTCCGGTTCGCAGCCAGACCGGGCATTGCCGCTTCGGAACAGGACTTCGCCGGCAAGCGGGTCGCAACGTCGTATCCAGTGCTGGTGGCCAAGCACCTCACGGAGCTGGGTGTGCAGACCGAGGTCATCCGCCTCGACGGGGCGGTCGAGGTGTCGGTACGTCTCGGCGTTGCCGACATCGTCGCCGATGTGGTCGAAACCGGTTCCACCCTTCGACAGGCCGGGCTGGAGGTCGTCGGCGACCCGATCCTGCACTCCGAGGCGATCTTGATCCACCGCAGCGGCGCGGATCGCGACCAGCGGGTAGAGCAGCTCGTCCGCCGTCTACAGGGCGTGCTGGTGGCCCGCCGGTACGTGCTGATGGACTACGACATCCGGACCGCCAAGCTCGACGCCGCGTGCCGGATCACCCCGGGGTTCGAGTCGCCGACGGTCTCACCGCTGCAGACCGAGGGATGGGTGGCCGTCAGGGCCATGGTGCCGAGCGCCGATGCCCAGCGGGTGATGGACGAGCTGTGGGAGCTCGGGGCCCGGGCAATCCTGACCACCGACATCCACGCCTGCCGGATCTGACCACAGTCAGCGCGACGGGGCGGGCCGGGCGGACGGCGGCCCTTATTGGCCTGCATCGGAGCCGGCGTTGGGTGCACAATGGCAGCGGGAGGAAGAGCCAGTAGAGTCAACCATCGTCACGCTGCCGTAGCTCAGTCGGCTAGAGCGCCAGATTGTGGATCTGGAGGTCATGGGTTCAAGCCCCATCGGCAGTACCGCAACCCGTCCGGTTGCTCGGAGCTTCGTCTGGGCGAAGCGTCCCGGCCGCAGAGCCGGCCGATGCACCAACCGTGGCGCTGGGCGTCGCTGACGCCGGAGGTCGAACCGTGGCCAAGAGAGCGAAGGCCAACAAACCGAAACGGCCCAAGGCCATCCTTCCGAGAGGTTTCAGCGACCTCTCCGGCGACGACGTCCTCGAGCGGCAACAGATGATCGAGACGATCGCCGAGGTCTACCGCACCTACGGCTTCCAGCCGCTCGAGACCCCCACGATCGAGTACCTCGACGCCCTCGGGAAGTTCCTTCCCGACAAGGATCGGCCCGGCGAAGGCGTCTTCGCGTTCCGAGACGATGACGAGGACTGGGTCGCGCTCCGCTACGACCTGACCGCTCCGCTCGCCCGCTACGTCGCCCAGAACCGCAACGAGCTGACCATGCCGTACCGCCGCTACCAGGTAGGCCTCGTCTACCGGCAGGAGAAGCCCGGTCCTGGACGGTTCCGGCAGTTCTACCAATGCGACTTCGACACCGTGGGCAGCCGCTCGATGGCGGTCGACGCCGAGGTGTGCGCCCTCGTGGCCGATGCGCTCGAGGCCCTCGGGATCGAGCGGGGTGGCTACACGGTCAAGATCAACAACCGCAAAGTGCTCAATGGCATCCTCACCCAGGCCGGGATCGCCACCATCAGCGACGATGCGGCCGCCGCCGAGGATGTTGCGTCGCCAGCCACGGTCAGAGCCCAAGTGCTCCGCTCGATCGACAAGCTCGATCGGGTCGGGATCGGCGGCGTGGCCGACCTGCTCGGCAAGGGCCGGGAAGACGAGAGCGGCGACTTCACCGACGGGGTCGGCCTGGCCGAGGATCAGATCGAGCGAATCATCGGTTTCGTCACCGCCGGCGAGACCGGTGGCGGCTCCCGGAGCGAGGTCCTCGACCGGTTGAGTGACCTCGTCGGCGACGACCCCGACGGGCGGGAGGGCATCGACGAACTGGCCACGATCGACGAGCTCTTGGTGGCGGCCGATATCGGCGCCGACCGGGTGGAGATCGATCCGACGGTCGTCCGGGGACTCGACTACTACACCGGCCCGGTGTTCGAGGCGGTGCTGAGCGCTGACGACGACAGCGGCCAAGGCGGGGCCGACGGCCGACGGTCGTACGGATCGGTGGTCGGCGGTGGCCGCTACGACGATCTCGTCAAACGGTTCACGGGCCAGGAGGTGCCGGCCTGCGGTGCCAGCATCGGTGTCGATCGCCTCCTCGCCGCTCTGCGCGACCGCGGCCGGATCGGTGGCGACGAGACCCAGGGGCCGGTCGTGGTGACGGTCATGGATGGGGACCGACTGGCCGACTACCAGGCAATGGTGGCCGAGCTGCGTCGGGCGGCCATCCCCGCCGAGCTGTTCCTGGGCAAGAAGAACCTCGGCAACCAGCTGAAGTACGCGGACCGACGAGGCTCCCCGGTGGCGGTGATCGCGGGCAGCGACGAGTTCTCCACCGGCACCGTCGTGATCAAGAACCTCCGGTACGGCAAGGAGGTGTCGCTAGGGATCGAGGACCGCGACGAGTGGCTCAAGGCGGCCGATGTGCAGGAGACCATTGCCCGCGATGCGCTGGTCAGCACGGTCGCCGAGCTCCTCGGGCGATCAGCCGACGAGGACGCGAGCTAGGACAGGCCGAACCACTCCGTGATGACCACCAGCTCGCCGAACGTCGCTTCGAGACGAATCGGGCTTGTCGGTGGCCGATCGGTGGCGAACTGGCCGACCTCGTCGACGCTGACGTCGATCCGGTCCCCAGAGCGGAGGAGGACGCGGAGCCCGTCGGGCGGCGGGACGATCTGACCGACGAGACCGGCGTCGTCGACCTCGACCTCGACGGCGGCCCGCTCGGTGGCGAACGACAACCGGACGGTACGGGCGGAGCGCACGGCGACCTCGCTGTCGGCATCGGCGAGCGAGTCGAATTGGAGATGGGCCAGCTCCTGGTCGACGGTCCGCCAGGTGAAGGCGGCCTTGGCCGAGTCGAGGAGGCGGCCGGGGACCGGGTCGGCGGCGTTGACCGCCTGGCGGAGCTCGGCGAGCAGCAGGTCGTCGAGCCGGTCGGGTGCAGTGTCGCCGTTGGTCATTCGTGCTCCAAGAGGTGAACGCCCCGAGCGCTACGGAGCTTGGCCAGGCAGCGGGCTCGGGTGGGCCCGATGCTCCCGATCGACATGCCGAGCAGGTCGCTGACCTGCTCGTAGGCCAGCGGCGGGTCGGCGATGAGCAAGCGGAGGAGCCGCTGGCACGCCTCGGACAGGGAGGCGAAGGCCTGCCAGAGGATCTCGTCGCGTTCCTCGTCGTCGACGCCTCGTTCGACCGGTGCGGTGTCGTCGGCGAGGTCGATCTCGAGGTCGTCTCGCAGGTTCTCGCGGCCGCCGACCTTGAGCGATCGGAGACATTCGTTGCGGGCCGTTTGGGCGAGCCACCCACCAAGGCTCTCGGGCTTGCGGATCCGGTCGAGGTTCTCGGCCAACCGAAGCCACGCGGTCTGGTAGATGTCCTCCCCGACGGCATTGGGTAGCCGGAAGCCACGGATCACGTGCCAGACGAGCCCTGCGAACCGGTCGACGAGCGCGCTCCAGGCCTGTTCGTCTCCCTGCCGGGCGGCGGAGACCAACTCGGGAAGGTCGTCCTTCACACCTGTCATCCTACGTGCGGTCATTCTCGATGTTCCTGCGTCGTCCTGCGTCCGATCGTCAGGTCTGGGCGTTGACGACGGTGCCGAGACCGGGCATCCGGCAACGTCGTGGATCGTCGATCAGTCCGGCGATGGCGAGAGCCAAGCTGTCACGCCGGGCATTCGGGTCGCCGGCGGAGCCCTGGGCGGCCTTTGGCTGGAGCGCTCGGTGCTGGAGGAGGGCGCCGATGACGATCGGCGCCGCGAACGAGG
>JAOTYQ010000321.1 GCA_029861725.1 Acidimicrobiia bacterium
ACCGATGCCCCCCAGGGGGCATACCCCTGCACGGGCACCGATCGGTGGGTGGTGCTCTCGGTCGACCAGGACAGCTCCTGGGCTGGCCTCAAACGAGCGATGGGCTCCCCCTCCTGGGCCGACGACAAGCGTTTCGTCACCGCCGCCGGCCGCCGCCGGCATCATGACGAGCTCGATGAACAGCTGGCCCGGTGGACGGCCTCACTCGACCGTTGGGAGGTCACCCGTCGATGCCAAGCGGAGGGGGTCATCGCCGGGCCGGTCCTCGATGACGCCGACGCCGCCTACGACCCGCAGCTCCGGGCCCGAGGGTTCTTCCGCCCCAACGGCAGCGACGAGGTGGGGTGGCACGACTATCCCAGCCACCTCTGGCGCTGGGACGGTCCCGAGATGCGCCATGAGGGCCTGTGCCCCTTCGGCGCGGCCAGCGACGACGTCTGGCGTCAGGTGGTCGACCTCGACGGTGCAGCACTGACGGCCCTGGGGGCCAACGGCCACCTGCTCGATCACTTCGTGGACACCGGAGGCAACCCGCTGTGAGATCGATTCGCTCCGCTCAATCGATCGCCACCCCGTCGAGGCGGCCGTTCTCCCGCCACTCATCGAGGATGCGGAAGAACCTGATCGGCCCCGCTCCGTAGGCCCCGGAGAAGAACTGATTGGGGTTCCCGGTTTGGCCTTCGTTGTTGTAGTAGCCGGGGGTGCACTCGGCCCGAAAGCGTGCGCCGAGGCGAGCCTTGCTGGCCATCTCGTCGAGCCAGGCTTGCTCCCCTTCGGGGGTGCACTCGATGGTCGACCCGTCCTGGCGACGGACCTCGCTCAGCATGTAGGCGATGTGCCGAGCCTGCTCGTTGAGGGTCTGGGGCACACTCACGGTTACCGCGCCCTGGGTGAAGCCCATGAAGAAGCAGTTGGGAAACCCGTGGGCTTGCATGCCGTGCAGGGTGCGCAGCCCGTCGGCCCAGTGCTCGGAGAGGGTTCGGCCGTCCCGCCCGACGATGTCGTAGCCGGCCCGCCTGGTGTAGGTGGTGCCGACTTCGAAGCCGGTGGCGAAGATGATGCAGTCGACCTCGTACTCGACTCCGTTGGCCACCACGCCGGTGGGCGTGATGCGCTCGACCCCACGACCATCGGTATCGACCAAGGTGACGTTCGGGCGGTTGAAGGTCGGCAGATACTCGTCGTGGAAACAGGGGCGCTTGCAGAACTGGCGATACCAGGGCTGAAGCTTGGCCGCCACCTCTGGATCGTCGACGACGTCGGTGGCTCGGGCCCGAACGCCGTTCATCTTCACATAGTCAGCCATCTCCAGCAGTTGGCCGTACTCCTTGCTGTTGAGTCGGCGCCCCAGCTTCCGGGCGGCTTCCTTGGCCTTGGCTCCCTGAAGATTGCGGAAGATGTCGGTCCAGCCGTCCTGAACCAGATCGATGTCCTGGTCACCGCCGCTGACCAGGATGTTGAAGTTGTCCATCCGTTCCTGCTGCCAGCCAGGCTGGAGGGAAGCAGCCCACGCCGGGTCGGTCTCACGGTTGTTGCGGACATCAACCGATGATGGCGTGCGCTGGAAGACATAGAGGTGCTTCGAGCCTTCGCCGAGATGGGGGATGCACTGCACCGCGGTGGCCCCGGTGCCGATGATGGCGACCTTCTTGTCAGCCAAGCCGGTGAGGTTCCCGGAGTTGTCGCCACCGGTGTAATCATAGTCCCACCGGCTGGTGTGGAAGGTGTGGCCCCGGTAGCTATCGATGCCCGGGATACCCGGGAGCTTCGGACGGCTCAGCGGCCCGTTGGCCATGGCCACGAACTGGGCCGTCATTCGATCACCCCGGTCGGTCTCGACGATCCAATGGCCGGCATCGTCGTCCCACGTGAGGCCAGTCACCGAGGTCTGGAGACAGGCGTTGTCGTACAGGTCGAAGTGCCGGGCGATGTTCTGGGTGTGCTCAGCGATCTCCGGTGCGAACGAATACTTGTGCTTGGGCATGTAGCCGAGCTCTTCGAGCATGGGCAGGTAGACGTAGCTCTCGACGTCACACATGGCCCCGGGGTAGCGATTCCAATACCAGGTGCCGCCGAAGTCGCCCCCCTTCTCAATGACCCGGATGTCGGTGAAGCCGGCCTCGCGCAACCGACCTCCCATCAACAGCCCCCCGAATCCTCCCCCGATGACGATGACCTCGGTGTGGTCGAACAAGGGCTTGCGTTCGACCCGCTCGACGTAGGGGTCGTCGACGTAGTTGGAGAAGTCGCCGGTGACCTCCACGTACTGCTCGTTGCCGTCGGCCCGCAGCCGCTTGTCTCGCTCGGCCAGGTACTTCGCCTTGAGCTCGGCGGGATCGAAGTCGATTTCGCCCACCAGATCGCGCAACAGTTCGTCGTTCTCCACCAGGGAGGCGGTTGGGCGAGATTCGTTGTCCACGCCATGCGACGCTATCGACCGGCCCAAGGTGCCTGCCAATTGCTTCCCGGAGATGGTCCGGAGGTGATCAAAGGACGTCCCGGCTGCCGATATCGGCCACGAGATCGACGATCCGTGGCTCGGTCACCAGATCGTGCAGCCCCTGGCACATGACCTCCTGTTCGGCCCCCACCTCCAGCACCACCCGGCCGTCGCCCCGCCGGGCCCGCGTCGGTGACATCGACCTCGAACGGCGTGTACCCCCCCGATGTCATCACCGACACGTCGACCGTTGGCCCAGACCACCTCGCATCGGTCGACCGCACCGATGTGCACAACGGCGCGAGGAGCCCTAACTGGCATCGACAGATCTGAAGCTGCGTCGCGGCGATGGACGGGGACCGATGATCGGGTCGATCGTCACGGCCCGTTGGTCACGGCTGCCCGAACCCACACAGTGTGTGGGTGACGTGGATCATGCGGGCCTCGAACTCGGCGGCTCGCTGCGGGTCGCAGGGGTCGTGGGTGAGACCACCAACGGTTGGCGCGGCCGCGAAGTAGAAGCAGATTGCGCCGATCACGATGTTCCAGACGACGAGGGGATCGAAGTCGACCCCGTCCTCACCGGCCAGCGCATCGACGAACCGGCTCCATTGGCGCTGCGATGCGGTCCCGACGATGTCACCGGCCTCGCTACCTGGGGATGCCTCCCGTAGGACGAGGCGGGCGGCCGCCGGTCGACTCGCAGCGAACCGGACCATGGTGGCGGTGATCGACCCCAGCCGATCGGGCAGGCTGCCGTCACCGTGCAGTTGTCGGTTCACGTCATCGAGCATCGGCGTGAACATGCGGTCGAGCACCGCCTCGTAGAGCTCGCGTTTCGACCCGAAGTGGTAGAGGATAGCGCTGCCCTGAATGCCGGCCCGCTCGCCGATGGCGCTGAGGGGCGTTGCATCGAAGCCCCGCTCGGAGAACAGGTCCTCGGCGGCCGCGAGCACCGCATCGCGGGTCCGTTCCGCCTTCGACAAGCGAGGTGCTGTGATCGTCGTCAAGGGCGGCTCCGCTCCCTCGTCTTGAGTGCCCGCCAGTTTTGAGCATAGATTCAAAACTGAATGCGCAGTCAAAAGCAACCTGGGGAACGCCATGACCATCACCGACGGATTCGATCTGATCGCTCCCGTGCCCTACGCAGAAAACGGTCCGCCCCACGACACCTGGTCGCGCCTGCGGGCCGAGTCGCCGGTCCACCGATGCGAGCCCGAGGACTACGAACCCTTCTGGGCCATCACGAAACACGCCGACATCACCGAGATCTCCACCCAGCCGGAGCGCTTCATCTCCGAGCCCGGCATCAACGTGCTCCGAAAGCAGGACCGGGAGGCGCTCGAGGCCAGCGCCTTCGGGCAGATGCGGGTGATCATCACGATGGACCCGCCCGAGCACCGAACCGTTCGCAAGGTGGCCAGCCCCGTCTTCACGCCCAGGGCGATCCGCGCCCTCGACGCCGAGATCGAGCGCAGCGCCCAAGAGCTCGTCGACAACCTGGCGGGATCGACGGGCGAAGGGGAATGCGACTTCGCCACCGACGTAGCGGCGGCACACCCACTGCGGATCCTGTCGCACATGCTCGGCGTCCCCCGCGAGCAGGAGCCCGACATCCTCCGCCTCACCAACCAGCTGTTCGCCTTCGAGGATCCGGAGCTCCAGCGCGAAGGCGAGGACCGCCAGCAAGCGATCATGGAGCTCGGCATGGAGCTGTACACGATGTTCGACACAATCATCCAGGACCGCCGAGCCAACCCCCGAGACGATCTGGCCAGCGTCCTCGCCAACGCCACCATCGACGGCGAGCCGATGGGCCCCATGGAGACGGTCGGCTACTACCTGATCACGTTCAGCGCCGGCCACGACACCACAAAGAACGCGCTGGCCGGCGGCATGCAGGCGTTCCTCGACTATCCCGACGAACTCCAGAAACTGCGCGACAACCCCGACCTCGTCGACAAGGCCGTCGAGGAGATCGGGCGTTGGACCTCCCCGGTCAACTACATGAAACGCACCGCGGCCGATGACGCGGTGATCCGCGGCCAGAAGATCGCCAAGGGCGACTCGCTGGTGCTCTTCTACGCCTCGGCCAACCGCGACGACGAGGTCTTCGACGAGCCATTCCAGTTCCGGATCAATCGCGAGCCCAACCGCCACCTCGGCTTCGGGATCGGCGAGCACTTCTGCCTCGGCGCCAACATGGCCCGACGGTCGCAACGGGCGCTCTGGCTCGAGCTCGCCCGACGGCTCGAGTCGATCGAGCTCTGCGGCACCCCCGAGCGCATCCACTCGGCGTTCGTCGTCGGGCTCAAGCACCTACCCGTGCGGTACCGCATCAGGCCTGCGGACGGCTGAGCAGATCCTGCGGCCGGGACGCGATCAGGATCGGTCGCCGAGAGCCGCCGCGGCGGGGATGGCCGCTCCTATTCGGTCCAGGTCGTCCGCTGTCGGTTCGTCGATCTGATAGAGGGCCTGGGCGTTGTCCCACAGGATCTTGCGGCGAACGCCGGTGTCCTGGTTACCGAGACCGCCCTCCAACCGCTGGCGCACCTCGTCGCCATAGAGGCACGTGGGGTGGGGGAAATCGGTCTCGAACAGCACCCGGTCGGCCCCGATGGTCTCGATCAGCTCACGGGGCGCGATCTGCTCGAACCAGTAGCAGACGAACACCTGCCGCCGAAACAGGTCGCTAGGCAGCAGATCCCCGAACTCGGGCCGCTGGGAAGGCACCTGACCGTCGATGAAAGCGTAATCACACGTCTCCAACACAAACGGCACCCACCCGATGCCCGACTCGACCGACACGAACTGCAGATCGGGGAACCGAGGCAACACCCCGCTCAACAGCAAGTCACCAACCTGCATGCCGTTGCCCAAGGTGAGGGTGACCGTGCTGTTGGCGTAGGTCGCCCCCGACCCGTGGGCCTCCACCCGCTTCTTGTCGAAGATGGTGGACATGTCACCCGAGCCGATGTGGAAGCTGACCGGCATCCCGCACTCCTGAGCCGTGGCCCAGATCGGATCCCAGTGCCGATCGCCAAGATACGGGAGCCCGAACACCTGGGGCTCACCGGTGAACAGCACCCCCTTGTGTCCCTTGTCGGCACAGCGCCGAATCTCCGCCGCCGCCGCCTCGACGTCCCAGAACGGGGTAGCGGTCACCGGGAGCAACCGGCGAGGATCGGCCGAGGCCCAGTCGGTCTGGAAATCGTTGTAGGCCTCCACACAGGTCAACATCAGACCGGGGTCGTCGAGCTGGAGGAAGACCTGGCTCCCAAAGCCGGCCACATTGGGATAGAGAACCTGGGCCCAGATGCCCACGGAGTCCATGTAGGCCAAGCGCTCGTTGGCGTCGATGCTGGCCGGGTGGATGTCGTCGAACCCCTTCGGCGAGTCCGGGAACGGGCCACCATCGAATCCGGCCACCGCGCTCAAGCCGACCTTGGCGATCCGCTTGCCATTCAGGTACCAGTGATCGAGCCCGTGAGCGTTGCGCTCGGTGTAGGGCACCAAGTCCCGGTACTTGGCCGGCACCCGAGCCGACCACGTATCGGGCGGCTCGGTGATATGGGTGTCGACGTCGATGAACAATTCGAGGGCCATGGCCGCCTCCTCAGGTGCCTGCGTCGCCCCCTCAACACTACTGGCCGTCGCCCCGGCCCCAGAAGCCCGCACGGCCCTCCCGGGGTCGCCGCCCGGATCCAGCCTCCCGGCCTGCTCGTACCGGTTCTCGCCCTGTACTGGTGGCCGGTCGTGGCGGGCGGGTGGGGGTCAGGGATGGAGTCCGAGCTTGTCGAACACCTTGTCGACTTGCTTCGCGTCACCGGCGACACTGAACCCTGCGACGACGAGGTCGTCGGTGTTGACGGCCGCGACGGCTGCCCGGTTCTCGATGTCGTTGCGGGTCGAGAACAGGTCGTCGGTGTAGACGCTCATCGCCAGGCCGCGGCTGCGCGCCCGATCGAACGCTCGGCGAACTCCGTGAGCGTCGCCTGCGTAGATCAGGCACGGCAGACCCAGCTTGGGGAGATACTCGACCCCTGAGCCGTCGACGTACTCCTCACCGATCAGGTCAGGAAACGAAGGACCGATCCCGCTGGTAACGAACACGGGGACGTTGAGCTTCTGCCAGGGTTCGAGATCGTCCCGGACTGCAACAGCAACCTTCCAGTCATGTCTCATCGTGTCAGTCAACCAGCCACCAACGGGCGCGTCAGGCGCGACGAGGGATCTGGACGAACTCGACCGGCACACCGTCGGGATCGGCCACATGGAAGCTGCGGGCACCTGCGGCGATGTCGATGACACCTGAGGTGATGGTCACATCACCGCGTCCGGTGTGCTCGGCGAACTTGGCGTCGACGTCGGTCACCTGAAAGCACAGGTGAGGGCTGCCGACCCGGTTGTGAGCGATCTCGGCCGGCTCGGCGTGCCCGCCGGCGAGGTACTCGATCAGTTGCAGCTCATAGGCACCGAGAATCGCCGTAAGACGGCCGAGCTGCGTCTGCGACGAC